>JAPJNA010000028.1 GCA_026461395.1 Chthoniobacterales bacterium
CGAATGTCGCTAAGGCCTTAAAGCTCATTTTTCGAGAGTGCTGCCGGATCGCCGAGAAGGGACCCTCCGTGGCCGAACTCAGGCGTGCACGCGACTACACGATCGGAACGAGCAGGATGGCCCTCGAGCGCGCCGCCACACAGAACTACCGCCTCGGCTCTTCCCTCCTGACCTACGGCAAGGTGGTTTCTCCGGAGTCGGTCTATGACCGGCTTGCGAAGGTCACCCCGGCAGAGGTTCAGGCTGTGGCTCAGAAGATCCTTCAGAATCGTACGCTCTGCCTTGCCATGGTCGGCCCGGGGCCTACCAAGGAGGAGATCTTGGGGTTGATCCGGCCAGCGTGATTTAAACTTATTTCTCCCGCAGAGGCGCGGAGAACGCAGAGGTGTAGGATTACAGAGAGTGGCGAGGGTGATGAACCAAGAACTCAAGTACTCAGATGTGAAGGCTGAGATATTCGCTGACTGACAGCAGTTAGAGAGGAGAGGGTTACTTGTACCCATTTTCAATCCCCTTCCTGCTTTCCTGAGTTCCGGATTTAAAAATCAGTAATTAGTCAGGCCGTCAGGCGCTCGCAGGCGGTGACCGTATTTGCCATCAGCATCGCGATGGTCATTGGACCGACGCCTCCCGGCACGGGTGTGATTGCGCTGCACTTCGGGGCAACGGCCTCGAAGTCGACATCCCCGATAAGTCGGTAGCCGGTCTTCGTGGAAGGATCTGCGACGCGGTTGATGCCGACGTCGATCACGACAGCACCTTCCTTGATATGCTCTGCTCCGAGTGCTTTTGGACGCCCAATCGCCGCGATGACGATATCGGCGCGTCGGGTGACAGCCGCCAGATCCTTTGTGCGGGAATGGGCGATGGTCACGGTGGCGTCACCTCCAGGCCCTTTGGCCATCAGGAGGAGGGCCATCGGTTTGCCGACGATCAGGCTGCGGCCGACCACAACGACCTCTGCCCCGGAAGTTTCAATCCCGGCGGCAATCAACAGGCGCTGGCAACCGAGCGGGGTGCAAGGGACGAAAGCAGTCGGGTCTTCCATGGCGAGCTTCGCAACGTTGACGGGATGGAATCCGTCCACATCCTTACGGGGATCGATTGCGAGAGTCACTGCATGCTCGTCGATATGCTTCGGGGGAGGGGATTGGACGAGGATCCCGTGAATGGCGGAATCGGCATTAAGTTCGGCAACGAGCTTCATGACTTCTTCCTGGGTGGTGGAGGCTGGAAGCTCGATCTTGCGTGAGTACATTCCGAGCGCGGCACAGGTGCGGTCCTTGTTACGGACATAGGCTTGGGAGGCGGGATCCTCACCGATCAGTACCACGGCAAGGCCGGGAGTGATGCCGCGTGATTGCAGGGCATCGATGCGGGCCTTGGTTTCGAGTTGGACTTCGGCGGCGACCGCCTTGCCATCAATGAGTTTCATAGGATCTCGCTTTATTTTTATTAATCATCCCTGCATTTGCTCTAGTTCCATACCTTTGCTCTCATGGACCGACTTCATCACGAAGAGAATGGGGACGACGGCAAAGAAGTCGTAGAGGCTGTGGAATAAGAGGGTGTTTGATGTTGTTATTGGAGAAGTTCACCCGCCTTGGCAACTGCCATATAGGTCAATCACGACTTTACAAGAGGTCCGAGATTACGAAGAGTAAATTTTCTTTCAAAAACCATGAGCTACTTCCCCGATATTCCGGTCATCCAATACGAAGGTGCTAAGTCCAGGAATCCCCTGGCTTTCAAACACTACAACCCCGAGGAATTGATCGAGGGGCGCCCAATGCGCGATCACCTCCGGTTTGCGGCCGCCTACTGGCATGTCATGCGCAATCCTCTGGCCGATCCATTCGGCGGCGGAACCGCTCAGATGCCTTGGGATGACGGCACCGACTCTGTCGAGAACGCCCAGAAGCGCGTCCGTGTCTTCTTCGAGTTCCTCGAAAAGACGGGCATCGATTTCTACTGCTTCCATGACCGGGATGTGGCCCCCGAGTTGGCAACCCTTGCAGAATCCCACAAGGCCCTCGACGCTGTCGCCGGAACTCTGAAGGAGGAGCAGCAGCGCACCGGCAAGAAGCTCCTCTGGGGTACCGCCTGTCTCTTCGCTCATCCCCGGTTCAACCAGGGTGCGGCCACCTCGCCGAGCCTTGATGTCTTTGCCCACGGGGGAGCTCAAGTGAAGAAAGCCATCAGTATCACCCAGGAGCTGGGTGGAGGCGGATATGTCTTCTGGGGCGGTCGCGAGGGATACTCCACGCTCTGGAACACCGATATGAAGCGTGAGATGGATCATCTGGCAGCATTCCTCCACATGGCCGTCGAGTGGAAGAAGTCCATAGGCTTCCAGGGCAAGTTCTGGATCGAGCCGAAGCCCCGCGAGCCTTCCACCCACCAGTACGACTCGGATGCTGCGGCCTGCCTGAATTTCCTCCAGGCCTATGGTCTCATCAATGAATTCGAACTCAATATTGAAACCAATCACGCCACACTCGCTGGGCACACCATGCGTCACGAACTGACCGTGGCCGCCGATGCTGGCAAACTCGGCAGCATCGATGCCAACCGCGGTGATGAGCTTATCGGATGGGACACTGATCAGTTCCCAACCAATATTTACCTCGCCCTTGAGGTCATGCTTGTCGTCCTCAAGATGGGTGGCTTCCGTGAGGGAGGACTCAACTTCGACGCCAAGCGCCGTCGTGAGTCCCACACCCCAGCCGACCTCTTCCACGCCCACATCGGCGGCATGGACACCTTTGCTCGGGGCCTCAAGATCGCCGCGGCGATCCGTGCCGATGGCCGCATCGAGGAGTTCGTTAAGAATCGCTACTCCAGCTGGAATTCCCCCCTCGGTCAGAAGATTGAGTCTGGTAAGGCCACGCTGGCCGAACTCGAAGCCCATGCCCTCGCTCATCCTGCAGGGATCCCAGCTTCGGGAGGTCAGGAATATCTCGAGAACTTGGTTAATGAGTTTATTTGATCAGTCCCACTGATTGCCGAATAGGAGGGAGCCGTTTCCGAAAGGAACGGCTCCTTTTTTGCGCTGTTATGAGGACTGATCGGCTTTCTCTGCTTCCTCACGCAGAAGGGTTTCGATCCTGAGACGCTCGGACTCCAGATCTGTGAACTCCGGGTCGATGGTCATGTAGGGATCGATGGTGATGTCGACGCGTGAGAAGGGAAGAGGGATCGCGAAATTATCCCATGTCTTGAGGCGGATGGCGCTGTGATAGCGGGCATGTAGCAGCATGATCGGGATGCCGGTCTTCTGGGATAAAAAGACCGCACCGGGACCCAGAGAGTATTTCGGCCCACGGGGGCCATCTGGAGTGATCGCCAGATCGACACCCGATTCTAACAACGCTGTCAGCTCTCTAATCGCGGTCGATCCGCGGCGGGAGCTGGATCCCCGCACCGAGCCCATTCCGAGATTGGCCATGACCCCGGCAAGGATGTCGCCATCCTTACTGGGGCTTGTGAGAACAGATACCCCTTTCCTAGAGGGATGCTTCCGTGGGTAGTGGCGCAGGAATCCGATCGAGATCGCAGGGATTCGGTTGTGCCAGAAAACCAGAATCCGAGGGGCCTCAGGAGGATTTGTCAGGAATCCGGAGCGATCGTTCATCCGGAGCCGGATGGTAGAGAAAATCAATCTGGCGAGATTAGCCGCGACGGCCGCTAGGAAATCCTGCTTGTTGAACTGACCTTTGCGTGGCGCCATCTACTCGCTTGCCGGTGATTCCTCGCGCCAGCGGCAGGCATTGGGAGCATGGATCCCAAGCATGTCGAGGACGCGCCAGACGACGGTGTCGGCGAGTTCATCAAAGTTCTTCGGATGACTGTAGAAGGAAGGTGATGCCGGGAGAATGATGCCGCCTGCCTCTGTCACGGTGACGATGTTCCGAGCATGAATAAGGTTCCAAGGGGTTTCCCGAGGCACGAGGATCAGCTTGCGGCGTTCCTTCAGGAAGACATCGGCGGCTCGGAGGATCAGGTTTTCGCTTGTGCCTGCGGCAATGCGGCCGACGGTCCCCATGGAGCAGGGCATCACGACCATCCCGTCAAATAGGGCGCTGCCGCTGGCGAAGGGAGCATTCATCGACTTCTCGTTGTGCTCGATCACTCCTGCCGGCAGGTTAAGAGTCCCGATCTCTTCATGGATCACCTGCTTTGCGTAGGGAGAGAGGACGAGATGGATCTCGTGATTGCCGGGCTCCAGATGATGGAGCAGTCGCTGCAGATAGATCGATCCGCTGGCTCCGGTGGCTGCTAGGACGATACGCATGGGGAAAGGATGAAGGATGAGTTATGAATTATGAAGGCTGAAACGAAGTCAGTCAGAACCGTCACATAAACCAGAAAGAATTAAAGGAGGGAGGCTTCCGATAGTGCCGTTCGGAGCTTGTTGGCACGATCGAGCAATTCTTTGTACACGGCGGTGTTCTTGGCATTAGGCGTGCAGCGGGTTGACTCGTCGAGGGTGACGAGGCGGTTGCAAAGGGCGTGGAGGGCCGCGGTGGAGTGATCCTCCCCAGCAGCCCAAGCAGCTTGAATGGCCCCGCCGAGTGCGGCTCCCTCGCTGGAATTGAGGCAGACCGTTGGCACGCCGAAGATGTCGGCGCAGAGCTGACGCCAGAAGGGACTCTGACTTCCTCCTCCGGTAATGCGGATCTCTGTAAGGGGAACGCCCAGGTAGCGGAAGCGTTCCAGTCCGTAGGCTAGACCGAGCGTGACTCCCTCCATGGCGGCGCGTGCCAGGTGAGGGGCGGTGAGATTCTTCGTGGTGATTCCGTGGAGGACGCCGCTGCCACGGGGTAAGTTCGGGGTGCGTTCGCCGGCCAGATAGGGGAGAAGTAAGAGTCCGTCGCTTCCGGCAGGAATCGTCGCGGCCTCGGCATCATAGTTGTCATGGCTCCAGCCGGCGAAGAGAGCGCGCGTGAGTTCGGTGATGAGGGTGACATTCATCGTGCAGGCGAGGGGCATCCAGGAGCCGGTGCTGTCGCAGAAGGCCGCGATCTCTCCCTTCGGATCGACCACCGGATTCTCGCTGAAGGAATAGAGAGTGCCTGAGGTGCCGAGGCTTGCCGTCATGATGCCGGGGCTCACGTTGCCTGTGCCGATGGCTCCCATCATGTTGTCCCCTCCGCCGGAACTGATAGTCACCGATGAGGAAAGATGCCACTTGGCGCAGAGCTCTTCCCTTAGTGATCCGGCAGGCTCGGAGGAATGGCGGAGCGGCGGGAGTTTCTCAGCGAGTCCCGGCGCGACGGCATCGAGAACGGGCTGTGACCATGTCCGGGTTTTCACATCAAGGAGAGCGGTTCCGGAGGCGTCGCCGTATTCCATGCTCTTCTCTCCGCTCAGCCACCAGTTGATGTAGTCATGGGGAAGCATCACGGTGGCGGTCTCGTGCCAGTTCTGCGGTTCGTTCTGGCAGACCCAGAGGATCTTTGGGGCCGTGTATCCGGGGAGCATCGCGTTGCCGGTGAGCTCTAGCACCTTGGCTTCGCCGCCGAGAGCCTTGGTGAGTTCGGCGCACTGAGCGATCGTTGAGGTGTCGCACCAGAGCTTGGCGGGACGGACGACGCTATTGGCGGCATTGAGAAGCACAAGCCCGTGCTGCTGGCCGCTGACACCGATCCCAGCAACCTCGGAACGCCGATCGGGAATTTTGGAGAGAACCTCGGAGATGGTTGCCTCCACCGCGGCGATCCAGACGGCCGGATCCTGCTCCATGGCGCCTTCACCACTGGACTCCGGGGTTTCTACAAAGCCGTAGCTCTGTTGGGCGGTGGCTATGATTTCACCAGTTGCAAGGTCGAGAGCGATGGTCTTCGTACTCTGGGTTCCGCTATCGATGCCTAAGGTGATCATGGGATCAAAAGGCTAAAGACTGATGACCGAAGACTGAAGGCTAAAACATTGGTGGTGGCGTGGGTCAGGACATAGGTAACAGGAGTTGTTGAAGTGGTGTTTACTTCTTGCTAAGGAGTACCCGTCAGGGCATTCTATCCAACCACTTTAGAGCAATTTCAGACTAATTTCCGGCCACACTTCCTGTTATGAGCATCATCGCCACTATCGAAAAAGAGCAGTTCAAGACCGACCTCGTCCCGTTCGAGGTGGGTGATTCCGTTTGCGTTCATACGCGCGTCATCGAAGGCGACAAGGAGCGTATCCAGAAGTACTCCGGCATCGTGATCGGCCGCAAGGGTGCGGGCATCAACGCCAACTTCACGGTCCGTCGCGTCAGCTTCGGCGAGGGTGTCGAGCGCGTGTTTCCTCTTCATTCCCCACGTATCGCGAAACTCGAAATCGAGAAACGCGGATCGGTCCGCCGTTCCAAGCTGAACTACCTCCGTGATCGTAAGGGCAAGGCCGCCGTCACCGTGAAGGAGAAGGCGCAAGAAGTTGCCTAATCACTGATTCCTTTTCGATCCGATGACGACCAAGCGTCGCGGATCACAGATTTCGGGCTCCAAGTCTGCAAAGACTCGGGGCCCTTCTCTTTGCCCTACGCTCTTTCATGAGAACGAGCTCTATGCCCGGGGAATTCGTCCGGTGGCCGGAGTCGATGAAGCGGGACGTGGCCCGTTGGCGGGACCGGTGGTGGCTGCCGCAGTCATTCTGCCTGAGGGATTCTCTCTGGATGGGCTGGACGACTCCAAGAAGCTGAACCACCAGCAGAGGGAGGTGCTTTATGTCCGATTGACTGAAGACGCCTTAGTGCGATTCTTCGTGGCAGAGGCAAGCTCAGAGGAAATCGGACAACTCAATATCCTGAGGGCTACCCATCTTGCCATGGCGCGTTCTTTGACCGGTCTTCATGAAATAGGACACCAGTGCCTTCATGCACTAGTGGATGGCTTGCCGGTCAAGGGACTTCCTGTCGACCATACCGCCATCGTTGGAGGTGACGGCATCAGCCTCAGTATTGCTGCCGCCAGCATCCTAGCCAAGGTCACGCGTGATCGGATCATGGATACGATGGACAAAGAGTATCCCCAATACGGCTTCGCAAGGCATCGGGGCTATGCGACCGCCGACCATCTGGCTACATTACGAGAGCATGGACCTTGCCCGCATCATCGACGTGGTTTTGCGCCGGTCGACCAGCCCACCTTCGGATTCTGAAGGACACATTGTGCTCGGACGATGGGGCGAGGAGCAGGCAGCACGACATCTAAAGCGACTGGGTTGGAAAATCCTGCGCCGGAACTTCCGCGCTCCCAGGGGAGGGGAGGTCGATCTTGTCTGCAGGGATCGCGATACTTTGGTCTTTGCTGAGGTGAAGACCCGCCGTTCTGAAGAGATGGGACGTCCCCTCGATGCAGTCGACCGTAAGAAGCAGCAACTCATTCGCAATGGGGCCATGCACTGGCTCCGCCTGCTTGATATGCCCGACCTCACTTTCCGGTTTGACGTAATCGAAATCCTGGCGACCAATCCCATCGAAATCCGGGTCATAGAATCGGCATTCACTCTCCCTGATCCCCTTCGGTATTAAAGGGAATCTAAGGTGAAGGTGATTTTAGGACAAAGTCAGGCGGCCAAGCGAAGCTGTAATGAAGCTGTAGTAGAGCTACTGCAAGCGCAGGCCAACGCCACTCTGTCTCAAAGGACCTAGGCTTTGGCCAGCCAGGGGGCGAGTTCAGCCCTCAACGCCATCTCATCACCCACTGTGAACTCTTCTCCGAGTTGAAGAGGAACAACGGATCCGGAAAGGGTTCCGATCTCCAGAATCAGAATGCGTTTCCCGGGATGTTTTCTGATGGCTGCGTGGATGGCGTGAAGGTCGTCTACAATCAGACGACTGCGATCCATGCGAAGGTGGAGGGGGCGCTTGGAGGCCTTCGGGGTGAGGGCCTTGAAGTCGCTACCCATGGCCCTGACGCTTCCATCTCGAGGGGTGACGCGGGCATTGCAGGAGAGGACGGTACCGGGCTTGAGGAGTTCCTCGTTTTTGCTGAAGGATTCGTCCCAAGCCATGAGTTCCAGCGTGCCTGAGTCATCCTCGAGGGTCAGGATACCGAAGGGGCGTCCATCCTTCTTGGAGAAACGCTTTTCCACGGTGGAAAGGAGTCCCGCCAACTTGATGATGCCCGGTTCGGTCATGGCGAGCGCCTCGGACACCGATCCGTACGATCCCGACTCAAGATTACCCCGGTAGTCGTCGAGTGGGTGGCCGGTGACATAGAAGCCGAGCAGTTCCTTCTCGTGGCCCAGCATCTCAGAACGGGTCCAGCGCTCGATGCTCGTTTCAGTCCCCATGGCGGTTTTGGAGGGTGCCGGGGCAAGGTCGGCAAAGGAGTCGAAGAGGGAGACTTGACCGCTGGCACGATCCTTCTGAACCGAAGCGGCGGCACCCATGGCCCCCTCGATAGCGGCATCGAGTGCGGCGCGATGGCGGCCATCCCAATCAAAAGCACCACACTTCACAAGGCTCTCGAGGATCTTCTTGTTCACCGTCCGGGAGTCGAGGCGTGAACAGAAGTCCTCCATCGACTTGAAGGGACCATTCGTCTCCCTGTCAGCGATTGCGGTTTCCATCGCTGCTTCGCCAACATTCTTGATCGCGGCCAGTCCGAAGCGGATGGCCTTGGCTCCCGGTATCTCCTCAGGCAGGAAGGTGAGGGCGCTCCGGTTGACATCCGGCGGGAGTATTGCGATCCCCATGCGGGCGCACTCGCCGACGAAGGTAGCGATCTTGTCGGTGTTGTTGATTTCGTTGCCAAGTAGGCCGGCCATGAACTCGACCGGGTGATTGGCCTTCAGGTAGGCAGTCTGGTAGGAGAGGAGCCCGTAGGCGGCGCTGTGGCTCTTGTTGAATCCGTACTGCGCGAACTTCTCCAAGAAGTCGAAGATGGCGTTGGCCTGCTTGCCGGGGATCTGGTTGACCCGGGCGCAGCCCTCGACAAAGACCTCGCGCTCCTTGGCCATCTTCTCGGTGTCCTTCTTGCCCATGGCGCGGCGCAGGAGATCGGCCTGACCGAGCGAGTAGCCGGCCAGGGCGCTCGCCGCCTGCTGCACCTGCTCTTGGTAGACGATGATGCCGTAGGTTTCCGAGCAGATCTTCTCGAGCAGGGGATGGGCGTACTCGATCTTCTTCCTCCCTTTCTTACGGTCGATGTAGTCGTCGATGAACTGCATCGGTCCCGGGCGGTAGAGGGCGATCAGGGCGATGATGTCGGTGAAGTGCTCGATCTGGAAGCGCTTGGCCGTTGCGACCATACCTCCCGACTCCAACTGGAAGACGCCGATCGACTCGCCGCGGTTGAGCAAATCAAAGGTCACCTGATTATCCATCGGTAGCTTCGAGATGTCGAAGTCGGGCGTGTGGCGATGGATCAGCTTCACGGCATCGTCGATGACGGTCAGTGTCTTCAGTCCCAGGAAATCCATCTTGAGAAGGCCCAAGTCAGTGAGGGGGGCCATGGAGTACTGGCTGACGATGTTGCCGTCGTTGGCCCGGGTGAGGGGGATGTACTCGGAGAGATCGCGGTCAGCAATGACAATGCCTGCGGCATGGACGCCGCTGTTACGGGAGAGTCCCTCGAGGATGCTGGCATAGCCCCAGAGCTGGGCTGTGGAGGATTCCTCCTCGACGGCTTTCTTCAGCTCGGGGTTCTTATCGATCGCGCCGGGCTTTTTCTCTCCTTTCTTCTCGGTGCTATTAAGGGTGATATCGAGCTCGTTCGGAATCATCCGCGAGATGCGGTCAGCATCGCCGTAGCTCCAACCGAGGACACGGCCGACATCGCGGATGACGCTCTTCGCTCCAAGGGTGCCGAAGGTGATGATCTGCGAAACGGCCATCGTGCCGTACTTCTGGCGAACATACTCGATCACCTCGCCCCGTCGATTCTGACAGAAGTCGACGTCGATATCGGGAGGGCTGATACGGTCCGGGTTCAGGAATCGTTCGAAAAGGAGTCCGTAACGGAGCGGATCGAGATCGGTGATTCCGAGCACATAGGCGATCAGTGATCCGGCCGCAGAGCCGCGACCGGGACCGACGGGTATCCCTTGGCTCTTCGCGTAGTTAATGAAATCCCAGACGATGAGGAAGTAGCTGGTGAAGCCTGTCTTATAGAGGACCGAGAGCTCGAACTCGAAGCGCTCGCTGATAACCGGATCCTCCATGGCCCGCTCGCCGTAGCGTTTGCGGAGTCCCTCTTCACAGAGTTCGCGCAGATAGCCCTCACGCGTTTTTCCCTCCGGAGGTAGGTAGTCAGGGTACTTGGACTTCCCGAACTCTAGCTTGGCGCTACAACGTTCCGCGATGGCTAAGGTATTGGTGATGGATGAGGGCTGATCGGCGAAGAGGACGGCCATTTCCTCACCGCTCTTGAAGTAGAGCTCAGGGACATAGCGCATCCGCTTCTCGTCATGGATCATCGCCCCGGTACCAATACAGATCATGACGTCGTGGGCCTCGTGATGGGAGCGCTCCAGGAAATGGACGTCGTTGGTGGCGACTAAGCCGAGGCCGAGGTCGCGTGAGATGTCGATCAGACCGCTGCGGTTGCGCCGCTGTTGCTCGATGCCATGATCGGCCAGCTCGATAAAGAAATTCTCCTTTCCGAAGAGGTCTCGGTAGGTGGCCGCCGTCTCGAGGGCCTTGGCGGTCTGTCCCTCACTCAGGGCCATGTTGACCTCTCCCTTTAGGCAGCCGCTCAAGGCAATGAGTCCCTGACTGTGCTTGGCCAGGAGTTCGCGATCGACGCGGGGCTTGTAGTAGAAGCCTTCGAGGTGGGCCGCTGTGCTTAGCTTCACAAGGTTCCGATAACCGGCATCGTCGGAAGCGAGGAGCGTCATGTGGAAGGCCGCATCCTTGCCCCCATTGCTCGTCTTCTTTTCGTGCATCGACCCGGGAGCGACATAGATCTCGCAGCCGATGATGGGCTTTACCTTGGCCTTCTCGGCCGCCTGATAGAACTCGACCGTCCCGAAGAGATTCCCATGGTCCGTCAGCGCGATAGCCGGCATCTCCAGCTCGGCAGCCTTCTTGACGAGTTCCTCCATCCGGATCGCTCCGTCCAGCAGCGAGTACTCGCTGTGTACGTGGAGGTGGACGAACGGGGTCTGGGCCATTCCCAAAGGTTAAGGGTGCCAGTCAAGGCGGGCAAGTGCCCACCTGAAAAAAGCGCCAATCAGATATTTTTTTTCCAAATCACGAGCAGTCCACGAAGTGTTAAGAGGGGGTCAACCAGATCAATCACCTTGCTCCCTCCATTCTGTCCAGAGAGTCGGGCTACAAGTTCTGCATCTCCTCCCGTGGCGATGATAAAAGGCTTCTTCCCTTTGAAGGTCTCTCGCGTAATCCGAGCCACTGCTTCTCGAACGAGTCCGACCGCCCCCAATAGGAGGCCGATCCGGATGGCCTCATCCGTGCTTTTGCCAACGCTCGAAGTGATTTTTCGGATCCGGGTTAGTGGCAGGAGGGCCGTCCCTTCATGGAGGGCCTTGGCGGCGATGGGGAGTCCGGGGGCGATAATCCCTCCAAGATAGCTTCCCTTGGCATCGATGACATCGAAGGTCACGGCCGTTCCGAAATCGACTACTATGGCAGGAAGCTTCCCGCATTGTGCGGCGGCCGCGGCATTGGCCAGACGGTCCGCCCCGATCGTGCGCGGATTCGGATAGGAGACCTTGACGCCCCCCGGCACCCGGTGATCGACCCAGAGAGGCCGGCAGGAGAGCGATGAAGCAAGGATTCGACTTGCCTCTGGCACAACGGAGGAGATGACGGCGAGATCCAGTTTGGCCTTGGTTCCCCGGAAAAGATCCGCTGTGAGCTCGGAAGTCGCGATCTTGGTGACGCGTCCGATCTTTCCATCACTCGCCACGGCGATCTTGGTAAACGAGTTGCTGACATCGATCAGCAGGATTTTCCCTTTCATGACGGTTGGGCTAGATCCCTAAACGCCGGAAGCATTTGCCAGATCCGCTTCCTCAGGAGGTAGGGCGCCTTGGAAGCGCTTTTTATCGATCGCTTTCATATAGGCCTCATGCGGACTGATTGTGCCATCCAGCATCTTCTCCCAGATGGCGTCATCCATGAACTGCATCCCCTCGGATTTGCCAGCTACGATGACATCCTGAAGTTTCTGGGTGGCTCCCTCGCGGATGATGGCGGAGACAGCCGGATTCACCTTCAGAATTTCATTGATGGCCACTCGTCCTTTGCCATCGGCCTTCTTGAAAAGCAACTGGGCCACAACCCCTCGCAGTGAGGAAGCCAGCATGGTGCGGACTTGCGCCTGCTGATCGGCGGGGAAGGCATCGATCATACGGTCGACTGTCTTACGAGCGTTGTTTGTGTGCAGGGTGCCGAAGACCAGGAGTCCGGTTTCGGCTGCGGTCAGGGCTAGGGAGATGGTCTCCAGATCGCGCATCTCACCGACAAGGACGATGTCGGCATCCTCGCGGAGGGCTGCCTTCAGACCAGCGGCGAAGGAGGGTGCATGCTCCGGAACCTCGCGCTGGGTGATGATGCTCCGCTTGTTGCGGTGGACGAACTCGATCGGCTCCTCAATGGTAACGATATGGCGCCCGTAGTTGGTGTTGATGTAGTCGATCAGGGCTGCGAGTGTGGTGCTCTTGCCGGATCCGGTGGGGCCTGTCACCAAGACAATGCCGCCGCGCATATCGCCGAATTCCTTGATTACTTCCGGGACGTTGAGCTGCTCAAGTGTGAGTATCTTGGTGGGAATGATACGGAAGACCGCGCCGTAGCCGTGCGCCTGCTTGAGGTAGTTACAGCGAAAGCGACTGTTATCATCCATCTGGTAGGCGAAATCAAGATCGCCAGTTTCTTCGTACTTCTGCCATTTTTCGGGCGTGCAGATCTCGCTGAGCATGTAGGCCATTTGTTCACGTGTGAGGGGAGCTGACTCTGCCCAGATCGGCACGATTTCTCCGTGTTTGCGGATTTTCGGGGGCTGTCCCTCGGAGAGATGCAGATCGGAGGCGCCGTTTTCGATGAGTGCCTGGAAGAGTTCGTCGATGTATGCCATGGCTGCTAAATAGGTTAGGTTTAGGCCCCGATGACGATACGCATCTCGGTCTTGTTCTCGGCTCGGTAGAGGGCCTCCTCGGCGGTGATGATTCCTTTGCGGTAGAGCTCGGCCACGGACTCGTCCATCAGGATCATGCCGGCTTTCTTTCCGGTCTGAATAATTCCGGGAAGCATGAATGTCTTTGCCTCGCGGATGACGTTTCCAATGGCCGGAGAGTTGAGCATGATCTCCATAGCGACGGCACGTCCCATGCCGTCGGCCCTGGGAATGAGCTGCTGGCTGACAATGCCGCGGAGCGACTCACTCACCATCATGCGGATCTGGTCGCGCTGGTCGGCGGGGAAGACGTCGAGCAGGCGGTCCAGGGTCCGGGGGGCATTGCTCGTGTGAAGGGTGCCGAGAACCAAGTGACCTGTCTCCGAGGCCGAGATGGCCAATTGGATAGTCTCGAGGTCGCGCATCTCGCCTACCATGATGACATCCGGATCCTCACGGAGAGCGCCCCGGAGTGCGGCTGCAAAGGATTTGGTGTGCGTATGGACTTCGCGCTGGGTTACCTGGCAGCGGGCAGAGGGAATGATATATTCGATCGGCTCCTCCAGGGTGATGATATGATCGCCTCGGTGGAGGTTGATCTCTTGGACGAGTGCGGCAAGCGTCGTGGTCTTACCGCTACCCATGGGTCCTGTGACTAGAACGAGTCCATTGTGATACTGGGTGAGTAGCTTCAGCTGATGAGGCATTCCCAGCTCATCCAGCGTTCTGAGATTACTCGTAATGATGCGGAAGGCCAGGTCGTAACCAAGTCGCTGGCGTACCACGCTGGTGCGGAAGCGGCCTCTGGCGTTGTTATAGGCGAAGTCGACGTCACCCTGATCGATAAGCCGTTGCCACTGCTGTTCGTCAAGGAACCCCTTCACCAATGCCTCGGTGTCCTCAGCGGTGAGTTTGGGGGCGTTTTCCCACATCGGAAGAAGTGCCCCGTAGCGGCGGCAGGTCGGAGGACTGGAAACGCTGAGATGGATGTCGGAGGCATCAGCCTCTTTGCCAAGATTCAGATAGTCATCGACATGTCCCAGTAATGTGGGGTCGGAGAACGAACTCATGGGGGCGGAAGGACCAATTAAACGCGAGAATTTCTAACTAGGGTCGTCCCCGTTTAGCAAGTCCCGCCTTAGCCGCGTTCGTGGCAAATTCCACAACAAGAGGCTTGAGGATAGGATATAAAATCTTCCCTACTTCCAGCGCTCCGGAGATCCAGCCGACCTTGGTAAGTGTGGCAAGTGCCCCGACGGCTTGCACGGAAGCAGAGGCGACTGTCTCCGAGGTTTTTGTTGCCTGTTTAGGGGATGTTTCTTGATGTCCTCCTCGGCTTCGATTTCCACCACGGCCCCCAAAGAGCGTAGCTATTAGTCCAGCGGCTGCTGCCCCGCCGACCCAACGCAAGGGATGATGGCGGACGGATTCGGTAAAGCGCTTCTGGATGTCCAGATCCGAGAGGAGTCCGGCGTACTGGCGGGAGATAACAATCCGGCTTTCCCGGACGTTCTGCTGGAGTTTGGAAAGTTCAGCCTCCGGTGCATTCATCGTGTGGTGGATAAGTTGGAAGAGTTGGGAGAGATGGGAAAGTTGGAGGTGTGGGGCGTAGCAGAAGTTGAGAATGGGTCGTTACCATTGGTACTTCCCAAGGCCTCGATATCGCGACGCAGTTCCGCAGTGGTGGCCTCAAAGGGGCGCGGATTGATCACTCGGGCACGTAGGATTTGATAGAGTATACCCAAGATTCCCAGATGGAGCAGTCCGGCAGCGGCGAGCGAGACCGGCCATCCCCACTTGAGGTAGGTGGCCAGCAGTGCAATCAAGGCTCCGATCAGAGCGACATAGGCGATCATGGCCACCAGGACGATAGCCATCAGGAGAATAAGTCCCGCGATGCTCTGACGAATAAAGAGACGGCCTTCCAGCGCGGCCAAAGAGCCAAGCGAGAAGAGATGGCGCAATAACCCAGCGGTCAGTCCCGTGACTCTGGAGGGAATGCCGCCCGGCAGATCCTGGGAATTCCTCATAACGGGTTAACCTGATCGTACTGGGAAAAGAAAAATAAAAGAAAAGCTCCAGTTTAGCGTCGACGCAGGAGCAGTCCTAACACGAGCCCTGTGGCAAAGGTGATGCCGACGGCACGGAAAGGATTGTCCCGGACATAATCCTCGGCTTGGTTGGCGAGTTCCTCGAACTGGTCGCGGTATTCTAATGCTGCCTCTTCGGCACGATGGGCAACATTGCCATAACGGTCGATTGCTTCTTGGGAGAGATCTCCGTACTTGGCTTTGGCTGTCTGGGAAAGATCAGCGTAGGTGGAGCGTGCGGCTTCCTTAAGATCTTTAGCGGCAGCTTCGAGCTCCACGCGTCCGGTTGCGTAGGCCGAGCGGGCGGTGGACTTGGCGACTTCAGCCACTTCGCGGGCGGCTGCCGCGGTGGTCTCAAGGGCTTTTTTGGCATGGGCCTGGCTGCTTTCGAGCTTTTCGGAGGCGCTGGAGTGATTCGTGGAGTCAGTCATGGTTTGATGGGGTTGGATAGGAGTTGAAGTAGGGAGATCTTGAATTAAGAATCGCAGAAGTGAGCTTGTTGGCAAGGCGTCATCAATGCATTCCCCTCCATCGGTGGGAGAGACCGCAAGGGAGTTTTTGGTGATCCATCGTTCCGATCAATGAGAGTTGTATTGTCTCCAATGATCCAGCGAGGCGGGAAAGGCGTTTGGCGATCATGGATTGGGCAATGTCGTCCAGTGTGTCGCTGTAGGTATTTAGCAGAAGAAAAAGGGGTTGCTCGGAGAGCGCCTCTTGAGCTGTATCGATGAGGAAGGGAAGATGCTCGGAGAGTTTCCAGAGTTCCCCTTTCTTGCTTCGTCCAAAGGTCGGAGGGTCCATGATAATACCATCATAGCGGTTGCCCCTGCGGATCTCCCGTTGAAGGAAGGTCAGAGCATCATCAGCTATGTAGCGGATGGGGGCCTCAGCAATACCGGAAAGGCGAGCATTTTCGGAACACCAGCCAACCATGGCCTTGGCGGCATCGACATGAGTGACTAGGGCCCCAGCCGCGGCGGCGGCAATGCTTGCTCCACCGGTATAAGCGAAGAGATTGAGGATACGGATATCCGGGCTCTTGTTTCTTTTCTTGCGGGCGCTGATGAGCTCCCGGATCCAATCCCAATTCACGGACTGTTCAGGAAAAAGCCCGAGGTGTTTTGAGTTGGTCGGCTTTACCAGAAGGGAGAGCGATTGATATCGCACGATGCAGGGATCGGGGAGGGTGTTGCGCCATTCCCAAGCCCCTCCCGTGGTGCGGTTGCCGGTGTATCGCCCCTCCCATTCGGGCAAGGATTCCGGATGATGCCACGGCCATTGGGCTGCAGTTTCGGGGCGGAGGATCACCCGTCCGCAACAGCGCTCCAGTCGTTGACCGTCGCCAGTCGCGAGGAGTTCGTACCCCTCTATCCCAGTACTCGCGGATATGTCGGCCATCGGTTTGAAGTAGAAATCCAATCTTACTTCCTAAAAACCGTTGCGGAATTGCAGCAACAGGAACCAGAGATTCAGTCCGGCAATGACTCCGGCCATGACCCAGCCGACAACCCTGACCCAGATTGGGTCAATGAATTCCCCCATGATCCGGCGGCTTCCCGTGAACTGGACAAGGGGGATGACGGCAAAGCTGAGTTGCATACTTAGGATGACCTGGCTGAGAAGAAGGAGGTGAGTGGTAGCATTCTCACCGGCGATCGCAATGACGATCACGGCGGGAATGATGGCAAGCAGTCGGGTTGCGAGGCGTCGCATCCAGGCGGGAATGCGGATATGTACGAATCCCTCCATGACAATCTGTCCGGCCAGCGTTCCGGTGAGGGTACTGTTCTGTCCCGCCGCCAGTAGGGCGATTGCGAAGAGTGTGCTGGCCCCAGTCACCCCCAACATTGGTGTGAGAAGGTGGTATGCCTCTTGAATCTCGGCAATATCGGTTCGTCCCGCGCGGTGAAAGGTGGCTGCGGAGAGGATCAGGATTGCGGCATTGATGGCC
>JAPJNA010000029.1 GCA_026461395.1 Chthoniobacterales bacterium
CTGTACTGTGTCTCTTTCCTTTCATGGTCTTTGGGGTTGGTTGAACCCAAAGACTAACACACCAACTGGCTCAAATCTGCGAGGTCACGTCAATCCCCATCTTCCTATAGCGCTCCACCTCCTCCCCGATGACGATCAAGGCAATCTCCCTCTGGGTATCAGGAGTGAGAGGCTTGAAGACGATCTTCTCATCGAACCTACCGATCAGTTCTGGCCTGAAGTGCCGATGTAGCTCCGCCAAGACGGCCCGCTCCAATGTTGCAAAAGGCAACCGGGTGGGTCTCATCAGCTGGTGGGAGCCAATGTTGCTCGTACAAACCACATAGAACCCACTCAGGTCATAGGTGCGGTGATCGGCCAGGGTGATCCGTGCCGCATCGAGCATCTGGAGGAATAAATCCCAGATCAGCCGATGGGCCTTCTCCACCTCGTCAAAGAGGAGGATACCCCGAGTATGTGACTCTAGGACTTTCCCAAGCCTCCCAGGCATCCCGGTCTCATCTCCAAGGAAAAGCTTCACGCTATCGAGGTGCTGGAACTCCGACATGTCGAACCGATGGAGAGCCCCGTCCCCGAAGAGATACCGAGAGCATTCTAGGGTCAGCTCGGTCTTTCCGACACCGGTCGGCCCAAGGAATAGAAATGAGCCCAACGGCTTATCTGGCGGCTGGAGACCAAGTTCTCCACGTTCCAATACGGAGCAGACTCTCGGGATGACATGGCTTTGTCCCCGGATCTTGGAGGAAAGGTATTCCTCCAGTCCGGAGAGTTTTTGAAGAAGGGCGGCATCGGGATTCATGAATGGGATGGGGTGTGATTTTTGCCACGCCACCATTGGCGAAGCGCATAGTCGGGACGCAGTTGGGTGAACCAAGTGGGATAAATCCCTTCTGGGGTAATGGGAGGGATGAGCCGCTTCCGGAACGGTTTCTCGCAGTGGCAAACGATGGCCGTGAATCGAGGGAGTTTCCGAAGTCGGAAGGCATCGAACCACGGTTTGATTCGGGTCTGATAGTTGTAGGAGCGCTTTCCTGCGGACCATCCCCATGATTTCTCGGTGACCTCATGCTCTCCGATGTTCTTCGCTGCAATGACAGCGGAATCATGGTTCGCCACGGTGAAGATCAGCTCATTGCTCAGATTGAGCATCAGGACATCGGCATAACGCTTATCCAAGGATCCCAAGAGCGAGGTGTAGGCTTGGGTGGCCAGAACAATGGTCGCCTTGGCCTCACGGATAACTCCTGCTGCACGGTGATCGGCAAAGGCCGACTCGGCCCCGGTGATGATCTCCTGTCCCTCATCGGCAAAGAGGATCAGGAGATTATCCTTTTCCCGCTCCTCGGCAGGTTTGTCGAACCGACTGAGGGCATGGAAGTAGTAGGAGAGCTTCAGGATCGTATTGATGTAGAGACGCTCGCTCTGGAACTTCTGAGGCATCGCAAGGCAGACGATCTTCCCATGGTCGATCTCTCCAACCGAAAATGTCGGCTCATCGGCACAGAAGACCTCTGCGATCTCATGATTGAGAAAGAACTCCAGATAGGTACTCAGGGTTCCCTGCACACCCCCAAGCTGCTCTGGGGGTTGCTCAAGGTATGATTTGAGGGAGGCAAGGAGCTCGCGGGAGCGTTGGTCACTCCGCTTTGAGAGATCTTCCACCGTTTTCGTGGTGTCGATCGAGCTGAGCAGGAGACGATGGATATTGGGGATGGTGACGTAAGACTCCAGGTGCCTCAGGATTTCAAAGGCCATCTGAATGGAGAGCTGGGCCTTGATGGGGAAGAAAGGGTTCCCACCCCGTCCTCCGGTCAGGGAGATCGCGGTATCCACGATCACCTTGGCGTAGGTGGAGGCAGGCACCTTGGAATTGCCGGTCAGATTGATGGAATGAGGGGGCCTCCAGAGCATGCTTTCCCCCTCCGGTCGGGTCTGCAACAGCACCAGGTCGCCGCTTCTGCCGAAATGAGCGGCCATCTTGACCAGGATCTCCCAGTAGAGTCCTTTCTGATCGAGGCAAATCCCGCCCCAGTTTTTCACATTCTGGAAGATCTGGTAGGTGATCGTATTGATGCCCGATTGGGTTTTGCCGGAGCCAGTCCTCCCGGTGATGAGCCAACCCCGGACAAAATCCTCCATCGACCAGGAAAGCCCCCCAAGACGCACCACGACGTTTCCTGCATGGACTTCCCCAAAGAGGCTCCATGCTCCGAAGAGTGCGCACAGGGTAACCACTCCCCACGAGTAGGGAGCAACGAGCAGAAAGTGCCCTGCAATGGCCCCGGCAATACTGTCGAAGAAGATGATCAGGTCAGCGATCCTCATCCGTAGTCATCGGAGAGAATCTTTTGACGAGATAGTCGAAGAGCCTGCGTTCGGGATCCCGCACGTCCTGAGTGTAGGACTTGAACTTCAGTACCGTGACTCCGCATTTTTCATTTAGCGCTGTATGGTAGAAGGCATCCACCTGAGTGGGCTTAAACACAAAGTTTTCACAGATGATGTGCTCCGAGTAGGGGCGATCATCAGAGTCTTTGCGATGGGGACTGGTGATGGGCATGGTGTTGGTTGCTGGTTGGGAATCCGTAGTGCTGGCAATAAATCTGATGGTCCTCGCGGTACGTTTGCTTCATCCGGTAGAGGAGGGATCGCACCTCGCGGATGGAGTATTTGTCGACGGCTCCTGTGATCTTCTCGATGGTCCGAATCGGCATGGGTTTCTTCCTGCCGAGGAGCCGGGGGAGACGGCGGAGGATCCGAACTGTGCTGTGGGCCTGCCGCTTTTTCTGCAAAGCAGCCTCTAGTTCCTGAATGCTTTGGTAGGCATGTCGAAGGCGCGTTGCGTAAAGGGATTGATCGTGATTGAGCGCCTCCATCTGATTTGGAGTGATCTTTGGATGGCTAGAGATCTTGTCGGCATTGAGACGTCTTCCGAGGGTCTCTTTGAGTTTTTCGGGATCGGAGAGGAGCTTGTCCCAGCGACGGTTTTCCCGCTCAAAAGTACGCATCAGAAAGGTCATCTGGTTCTTGTTCCCCGACTCTCTGGAGCGCGACATGCTGACCCCGACATAGGCCCCGTTGGCAGTGCGGGGACAGATGGCAATATGGGCGTGAAGGTTGTCCGTATCGTGATGGAGTCCGTAGGCGTAGCCGATGGCATCCTTGGGATGAAACCGCTGCTGAAAGCGGTTCAGAACCGTCTTCAGGGAACTCCTCAAAACGATGTCGGGATTGATCCCGGCATCCACCAGTTTGTCGTGAAAAGCCGTCGACATCGTGAAGATCAACCGATGCTGAATGACGGGGTTGGATGAAGAGCTTTTGAACTTCTGCAAATGGTCCATCCAGGCCGTGCAGATCCGTTTTTTCCTCTCCTCATTGCTCATGGCGAACGGTGAGGTCTGACTCCCATCCTTGTTCAAAATGATCTTGTGATGGAGAAAGCCTCCGGCATGAACCTGCCCCAATGTCTCCTTGGAAGCGTAGTCGGCGAACTGCTTGAGCTTTTTCCCCACGGCAGCGGGATCCGCCTCATCTTCCGACTGGTATTGACCCTTTCTTGCCTCGATTTTGCGCCCCGATGTCTCGTCGAGATATTCCAGATCAAGACGCGATCTCCACGTCGTTTTGAACGGAAAAATCATTCCGTCCTTCATGTGACCAGATCGAGTCTTTCGATGATGTAGTCGATCTTTTGCTCAAGCCTGGCGCTCAAATCCGGATCGATCTTTTGCTCCACTGCGACTTTGAAAAGCAGGGCCTCGATGACCTCGGTTCGATTTGAGAACCCGAGTATTTTCTGAAGCGCTTTGATCCTCCTGATCCCATCGGGAGAGAGCGTCATTTCGATACGGCGAGAGCCGGGAACGGTAATGGCAGGCATGGTCAGTTTTGGTTAATTGACAGGTGGATTCCAAAGCGTGCCCGACACGCGCAGGAAACAGTTCTTTGCGCAGCAAAGGCGGAGCTGTGATTTTTCCCGGGAAAATCACTTTGCTCTGTTACACTTGAACCGGGAAATGTGCCCAATGAGCGGGTCAGAATCCGGGCTTTCCAAGGTGCCAAATCGAAGGGATTGGCATGGGATAAGGAGCCGATTGCCGGGATGTCGAAAGCGTAGCTGGAGACTCCCGGTAATGGGCGGGTTGAAAGCTGGTCTTTGTGCCGGGTGAGCTGATTGGACGGAGGAGGCAGGCACCGGGTGAAAGCCTTGGCGAAACCCAGTGCCGAAAGCGCAGCGGCTGACTCCGGCCAATGAGCGTCCCGAGAGTGTGGATGCACGGGTCCAGAGGTCATAGATGGATCCCCCTTGTCTGGGTCGTCTGGCCGGGGATCTTTTGGGCTAGGGCTGGCTCCTCGGTGGGAGTGGCAAGACCTGCCGGAGACTGGGATTCCCCAAGGGACTCCTTTTGTTCCACTCCGAGGATGAAATCGGTGCTCCTCTGGGCCTGTGAAGAAGCTGTGAAGATCATCTTCGGATCGTTCTGGAATTTCTCGATCCATGAGCCGAGGTAGGCGGCAGAGTTGTCGAACTGGACCTGGTTCAGAATCCCAGCCTCGTTGGAAAGGAACGAGGCCCCCAGTTCCGCGATCAGCTCCTCCTTGGAGTATCGTTCTGAACCGAACTTGATCGGCAGGGTGACTCCCTCCCGGTCGAGCCGGGAGGCGTGACCCGTCGAATGGGTCATCTCATGGAAGAGGGTTTGGTAGTAGGACTCGGGACTCCGGAAGGTCTTTTGGGCCGGCATCCGGATGACGTCCTCTCCGGGTGAATACACCGCCGCAAATCCCGTGTTGTAGATCGGGCAGATCTTGGCTTCATCAACGATCTTGGCGGCCTTTTCGAGCGGGTGGAGGGGGTTCTGAACGACGGGCTGGGTCTGGGCAGGTGGAGCTATCCCCTCGGTCTGGTCGAGGTTGAAGCCATTGCTCCAGCGGATGAAGGGGATCCGGGTGGGGCGTCCATTGCTGCCGAGGACGAGGTTCCCGTGGTCGTCCCGCTTCTCGAAGAGCTTGTAGTAGATGACTGGGGTGGCTTTCTCACCCTTCTTGACCTTCCCGCCAAGGTCGTGGGCCTGCTTGAAGGTCAGCCAATAGGGGGACTGGAACTCGCTACCCCCCAGGATGAGGGCATTGATCCCCCGGTAGGGTTTCTTGGAGACGATATTCTGGACTCCCATCCAGGGCTTCTGCCACGGCACGGTTCCTTTCTTGAGCTGCTCGATAAAACGGGCCGTGATGAGCTCGTAGATGTCCTTGCTCACAGGTCCACCTCCTCTCGGGCGTGGACCAAGTGGAGGATGGCCTCATGGTCGGAGAGACCGAACCGGCGCCCCACAGCAGACGTGAGGTCTTCTCCCTCAAGGTTGCCGGTGAAGAGCGGGGTCTCCCCGGCAGGAACCCCGCGGTCCACCCAGCTGAAGAAGTAATCCTCCAGAATCAGGGGATAGATCTGCTCGGGAGCCGGGTGAACCATGGTGGTCGATTGCAATACGTGTGGATCCGGCTAGTGCCAGTTGATTGCGTGGCAGAAGTTCATGACGAGCTCCTCGACCTCGCTCTCGGTGTAGTGGAGCGAGAAGGCGAGGTCTTCGAGGCTCTCCCTACCAATGAGGTCGGAACGGACGCAGTAGAGCACCACAGCGGCACGGAGGCCCTTCTCGGAAGGCTCGTCCGCTTCGGCGACCCACTCGAAGGTTCTGCCTAGGACTTGGCAGATCCTTTCGATGCTATCGTCCCCTCCCTCCGGGATGGGTTCGATGTGGTCGACGGGGTGCTGCGTGTCGGCGTTCTGGATGTCGTTTTCGGGTGTTGGGGATGTGTTCATCCTGCGCACCTTGAACAAAAAAAAGACCCCTGGTGCTCCCGATTGGGAGCAACTTTTCAATCCTTTCTAGAATTCTTCCACCGTATCCCGCTCCGGAAGGTCTGGTATGTGGGAGGTGAATAGAACCTCTTTCTGTGCTAGGTTTACCATGAACAGTACGGCTGCCCCATGCTCGAACTCCCTGTTCATGTCTCTGCATCCATAGAATGAGTGGCCGTTGAAAATGACCCGTATTGTTCCACTTGTGGGAGTGTACCAGGACACTTCCTCGACGCAGTCGAATCCTGAGAAGGTTTCTCTTGGATCGCTGGTGCAAAAATCCGCCAAGAGGATCTCGATGTCATCTGAATCCAATCCCTTGAAAATATCCTCAATCAGACTGCTCTTGTCTGATTCATGAGCGCTGCCAAATAGGGCTAGCTCTTCATCGCTTAGGGCTGTGGAAACATCGCGTGTCATTTCAGGTAGAACCGATACGAGCACACGTTGCCCGTCAAGACGGTGTTATGGGGTGTCTCAAATCAGCCTTTCAAAAAAAACCACATCTGGGTGCCGTAAGCCTTGAGAAGCGATCCAATGGTGATGTTCCCGATGCCATCCATCCACGACAACAAGCGCCAACCGGCGTCACAGGTCAAAGAAAGGTAACAAAAGGTAACAAACTTTTGGCCAGCGGGGCGCTTTCTGGCGCAAATGATGAAGAAGGGCTTACTGCCCGTAGAGCCTGTATTTATAAGGCTAAAAGAGGGAAAGACCACTCTTTGGATCCCACCGGAGTTGACGGGGCTCGAACCCGCAACCCCCGCCGTGACAGGGCGGTGCTCTGACCAATTGAGCTACAACTCCAGGGATCTCTCGGCAAATTACCGAGGGCAGGTAATCATCCATGCAATCGCGTTCCGGGCAATCTTTTTTGTGACTTTCCTGCAGTTGCCGGTCATTCTTGCTGGCACAAGACTATGGCTTATCCATCCTATGCTGCCTTCCTGAAGGCTCTCGAAGAAGCCGGTGAGCTCCGGCGCATCTCTGAGCCCGTGGCCACCGAACTCCAGATCACGGAGATCGCCGACCGTGAGATGAAGTCGCCGGGAGGAGGGAAAGCGCTGCTCTTCGAGAAACCGACGATCAACGGCAAGGTCTCTGCCTTCCCTGTAGCGATCAATGCCCTGGGCTCCAAGCGCCGCATGGCGATGGCTCTCGGACTCGACTCCGTCGATGAGCTTGCCGGACAACTTGAGTTCCTGATGAAGGCAAAGCCGCCGAAGAGCTTCAAGGACGCCCTCAAGCTCCTGCGCAATGGCATCGATCTCATTCATGCCCGCCCACGCAGCGTGAAGAGTGCTCCCTGTCAGGAAATCGTGAATCGGATGGGGGAGGGGAGTGAGGGAGAGATCTTCTCGCTAGATCATCTACCGATCCTCAAGTGCTGGCCTCAGGATGGCGGACGTTTCATCACCCTCCCGACCGTCTACACCAAGGACCCAGACACGGGTGAGCGGAATGTCGGCATGTACCGGATCCAGATCTACGACGGCAAGACCACCGGGATGCACTGGCAGGTGCACAAGGTTGGTGCCCGTCACGGGAAGCGCTACTACGAGCGTGGTGAGAAGATGCCAGTCGCCATCTGCCTCGGTGGCGACCCTGCCTTTACCCTTGCTGCGACCGCTCCGCTCCCTGATGGCATCGATGAGATCCTCTTTGCGGGATTCGCCCGTAAGAAATCAGTCGATCTCGTGAAGTGCATCACCCAGCCACTGGAGGTTCCGGCCGAGAGCGACTTTGTGATCGAAGGGTATGTCCAACCCGGAGAGATGCGACCCGAGGGGCCCTTCGGCGACCACACCGGC
>JAPJNA010000003.1 GCA_026461395.1 Chthoniobacterales bacterium
GCGTCTGCCTGCCTCAGGATCCTGATCTTGTCCTCTGTACTGTGTCTCTTTCCTTTCATGGTCTTTGGGGTTGGTTGAACCCAAAGCCTAACACCCCAACTGGCTCAAATCTGCGAGGTCACGTCACTGTGTCTCTTTCCTTTCATGGTCTTTGGGGTTGGTTGAACCCAAAGACTAACACACCAACTGGCTCAAATCTGCGAGGTCACGTCACTCCCTTTGTCTCCTATCATGCTTTGCCACCAGGCCAAGTCTCGGTTTTCTAAGAGGACTCCTTCAGTCTGAAGAGGTTCCAGAAGTACGGTGGGGTGACTGAGTTCCAAAAGAGCGACAGAATCGCTATGGAGACTAATCCTTCAACGCTTTGGGAACTTTGCTTGCCCTCTTCAATACACCGCTACCTACCACTTTGTAGACTGCAAGAATTTCGTTGTAATTCCTGAGAATCACATAGAGCCGACCCTCCAACTGCTCAACAGAGGATGCATACTGATCCGGTTCGCAAGACGATGACCGGTGCTCCTTTGAAAAAAAGGGTGATTGCCGAATCGACTAGAACCTCGTCGTCGGGGACATCGTTCATGGTTTAGAAGTCTACCCAATCGTCCAAGGAGTCAACCAACGTCACGTGACAGAATCGACACGATACAACACTTGCAAGTTCCCGCCCATACAACTCTGGTAGATATATCAAAGATCAGGATATCACTTCTTCCTAAGCCCGTCATGTCAATGACATCGCCGTTAGAACACGAGTATCTTCAAGAGGGAGGGAGTTCGACTTTTATTGTTGTTAGCGGAAGCATTGCATCCGCAGTTCCAAGCAATGCCCGAGTTGTCAAATCTCTAGTAGAAGCAAGGAAACATATCAGGAGAGGTGAGGCATATGTTGAGTACAGGCGTTACATCGGTCTAGATGGAACGGGCTCCATGCCGTGGGTCGTCACAATCAATGATGGTGATCATCAGGTTATTGATTCCCAACACACGACTCTCCACAAGGCTTTCCAGATAGCCACTCGAATGAATGCTCCTGATTCAGTCGCATCCGACAAGCCTGAGCACGAAATCATCAGTCTCTTCAGAAGACTCATAGGCGATAAGAAATAAAATCCCAGGGTCTCGGGGAGTTCTGGCGTCTTTGCCAAGGGGCCACAAAGCTTCTCGCTGGTATTCCCCTCAATGGGAGCCGCCGGAACGTTAATCTTTAGGGCATCCCCAAGCCACCTGATCACCTCGTTTCGGGGAGCATCCGGGACGTCTTTGACCTCTACACGTCAGACGGAGGGAAAATTTGCCATGACAAATGGTTTGATGCTCGCACAAGTTGATTAGGAAGAGTGTATTTTCGGACATGACCAAGGCCTCGGTTCCCCAATCACCGAAACGCAGGTTCTATTTTCTTATTCTTGAGTTAACAGTGCTTTCGGCAGTTGGTGGAGGTGCGCTCTATTTTGCTATTGACCATCAATCCCAAGGAACGGAGCAATATGCCGTGAGTCCCAGCGCGGATGGGAGGGAGGGGCGGGGGGAGTCTGTCGATGAGAAGGGGTCGATACGAAAGCTCTCGAAGATCGCTTGGAAGCCGTCCCTGAAGACATGGAGGCAGCGGTCGCTGGAATCGCTCCCATTGAATCAACTCCTCAAGGAGCTCTCGTTGATCCCCTCCATGGCACCAGGAGAGCAAACTGATGCAAAGGAGCTTTCCCTGGTGACCCGTTGGGCAGCCTTTCATCCTGAGCAAGCCTGCAATTATGCTTATCAGGCAGTTTTTGGTGGGGCTAATGACAGGCTGCTGAAGGAAAGCGTCTCTGTCTGGGCGCGGATGGATCCCATTTCCGCCTCACGTTGGGCATCAAAGCTCCAGTCGCCGATTCTCCGGGACATGGCTATCGGTACTGTGTATGCGATCTGGGCCTCAAGCAACCACGCCGGCGCGATGGCCTCGTTGAAATTCCTGCCGGGTTTCGCGTCTCGTTCCTCTGCCTTGAGCGGCATCACCAGCGCTTCAGAGAGGGATCCGAAGGGGGCTCTGGCCTGGGCGGAAAAGCTTCCAGGCCCTCTTCGGGAAAAGACCCTGCTACAGCTGTTCGGATCTTGGATGCGGCGAGATCCTCAGGTTGCAGCCGAATGGCTTGCCGAACGGCCCGTGGAAATCCAGATCCCGTTGGTGGGTAAGCTCGCGTCGGAATGGGCTCGCAAGGATCCGCAGGCCGCCTTGATCTGGAGCCGTGCGATGGCCGGCGGCCCCCTGACTGGTCCGCAACTGGCGTTCGGTCCCGTGCAGCGTCGGGCTATGGATGCTGCCGTGGGTAGTTTTGTGAGTTCCGATCCCGAGGCCGCTGCTGTATGGATGACAACCGGATCTGGCCGTGAGTACTTCCCTCAGCGGGTCGCCTCCATCGCCTCCAGTTGGACCTTGATTGACCCGATGTCGGTAGCCGTGTGGGCGGCGGCCATTGCGAAAGACAGCGAGAGGAACGCCGCGGTGGGCGCTATTTCTTCTACGTGGACACGCTCGGATCCCTTGGAGGCGCTGCAGTGGATTCAGGGCATCCAGAGGGCCTCCGACCGTAATACGGCGCTTTCTTCCTTTGGAAGCACACTTGCGGCAAGTGATCCCGAGCTAGCCGCCTACTGGAGTTCCCAAATCTCGGAGCGACCGCTCCGGAATGAAACCTTATCCCGGGTGGTTTCAAAATGGAAAAGCATTAATCCGGGAGCTGCCGCACAATTTGTCCAGACGGCCCCGGCAGCCGCTTTCCTGAGAAAGAAGCCATGATCTCAAGGTGTGTAACTTGGGAGCTATGCTGGTCTTAAGGGAAGCTTTACGAGGACATCTGACGTGACCTCGGAGATTTGAGCCAGGGAGGTCCACTAAGTCCACTAAGGACATCCTGCCTCACTTGGGAGATCTTGGCGGATCTAGCGGATGTCAAGCAGGAGATCTGTCTGAGTCTCGATACTAAGGACATTGATTCCAGAGCACTGATGAGACAGGACTCGTAGGCGACAACAAATAAAATCCCAGGGTCTTGGATATCTAACGAGCCTCCTCTGCATTCAAGAGAAGGGTGCGCTATATGAGGTTCTGACTAGAGCCAAAGCTTCTGACTCTTTACTTAGGAGATGCTGCGCGGAGTGGAGCATCTTGGTCTTTGATCATTTTCTGATTTCAGCGCCTCCCTGCAAATCGGCGTGCAACAGGGCACGGAGTGCTGTATCCCACAGGTTCATGAAAATCGTCGTTGCTTACTCTGGGGGGCTGGATACCTCCGTTATTCTGAACTGGATCAAGGAGACCTACTCCGCGGAGGTCATCGCCTTCTGCGCGGACATCGGCCAGGAGGAGGAGCTAAAGGGACTGAAGCCCAAGGCACTCCGCACGGGTGCCTCCAAGTGTTACGTCGATGACCTGCAGGAGGAGTTCGCGAGGGATTTTATCTTCCCGATGATGCAGGCTGGATCCCTCTATGAGGGTGAGTATTTTCTCGGAACAAGCATTGCCCGTCCGCTGATCGCGAAGCGCATGGTCGAGATCGCGACCGCCGAGGGTGCCGATGCAGTGGCTCATGGTGCAACGGGGAAGGGGAACGACCAGGTCCGCTTCGAGCTAGCCGCCGCCGCACTCTCACCCGATCTCGAGGTGATCGCTCCGTGGCGCGAGGAGAGGTTTCGCTCCGAATTTCCGGGCCGTGCAGAGATGATCGCCTACTGCGAGCGCCACAAGGTGCCGGTCGAGGCTAGTGCCAAGAAGCCCTACTCGATGGACCGCAATCTGCTCCACATCAGCTATGAGAGCGGAATCTTGGAGGATCCTTGGTTCGACGCCTTTGCTCCTGCAAATCGTGGGATGTTCAAGCTCTCGGCCAGTCCTGAAGAGGCCCCTGACAAGTCCGAGATGGTCACGCTCGATTTCATCCAGGGAAACTGTGTGGCCGTCAATGGCAAGCCGCTCGATCCGCTGGCCGTCATGAAGACACTGAACAAGATCGGCGGCCGTCATGGCGTCGGTCGCGTTGACATGGTCGAGAACCGTTTTGTTGGTATGAAGAGCCGTGGTGTCTATGAGACCCCCGGTGGCTCGATCCTGCACTTCGCCCACCGCCAGATGGAGTCCCTGACGATGGACCGTGAGGTGATGCACCTACGTGATGGTCTGATCCCGAAATACAGCACGCTGGTCTATAACGGATTCTGGTTTGCTCCGGAGCGTCTGGCTCTCCAGGCTCTGATCTCAGAGTCCCAGAAGAATGTGACCGGCACTGTCCGTCTGCGTCTCTACAAGGGAAACATCATGGCGGCCGGCCGTAAGAGCCCGGTCAGCCTCTACCGTCCCGATATCGCCACGATGGAAGCCGACCCAACTCAGGCCTACGATCAGGGTGATGCCACCGGCTTCATCAGACTGAATGCCCTCAGGCTAAAAGTCGCTTCCAAGGTCGCGGCAAAAGTTGTCGCCGGCGGGAAGAAGCCCCCTGTGAAGAAGCGGAAATAAAAAGTTTTCCCGCAGAGGCGCGGAGGCGCAGAGAAAAGAAAATTTAAAGGATTAAGCGGGTTATCTGATGCTGTACCAAACCTTGAAAAAACTCACCGGTTTTATCCTCTGCGCCTCTGCGCCTCCGCGGGATAAATTCCCCTTCTGCGTCGGTTGGAAGGGTTATCGAATGAAGCCCCAGCGCTCGGAGAAGGGCCAGTAGACGAAGTAGCCTCTGCCGATGACATTCCGCTCGGGAACGATGCCCCAGTAGCGGCTGTCGCTGGAGTTGTAGCTGTTGTCGCCCATGGCGAAGAAGGCATGGGCTGGTACGGTGAAGGTCTCCTCGGGAGTCGTCAGGTATTGCGCGGCGCTGGGATTGGAGTAACCGCGATAGCCGTTCTCGCAGCTCATGACGCGTTGGAAAGGAGTCTGTGTGGCGATGGAACCGTTCAGGAAGAGCTTCGGAGAGTCAATCCGCAGGGTATCTCCCGGAACTCCGGCGAGTCGCTTGATGTAGAACTGGGAACCGAGGGCAGGGTCGAGGTTCATCTCGATGCGGCGGATTCCTGTGGTCTTGAAGACAAAGACATCGGATCGCGACGGATTCCTGAACTGGTAGGTCATGCGGTCGACAAAGACTTGGTCACCAGCTTGGACATAGCCATGGGCGATCGTCTCCCCCGGCTCATAGACTCTGCCCGGACTCACTCCGAAATCCCGCGCCACGACATCGCGGGGTGCGAAGATCGAGAACTTCCCCTTTGTCGTGACCACTTCTGTGAAGGTGAAGAAGTTGAGTTTGGTGTGCTCGTTGAGTCCCAAGACTTCCTCTTTTGCTGTTGCCTTGAGGTCGAGATGGGTGCGCCCGAGGCGGATGAAATCCATGGCACGGTTCATCGGTCCCGGCAGGGGATCTGTCGAAGGATGTCCCAGCATCCCGTAGAGAGTCGGCTGCATCGATCCCGTGGGTATCTTGAATGGCTTCAGGAAGTAGGCTTGGAATCCTACGGCCAGGGCGATGGCGACCACGATAGCCTCGATATTCTCAGCCCAGACAGGGTGGGGTCTGGCGGGAATGACGGAGGCAAAACCGGTTTCAACGGCGCGGGTTATTTGATCAATCTCCTGCTCTTTCTTTCCGCGGATTGCGCGATTCAGTGAGGAAATGAGGTCCTGAAGGCTGGAAATCTGCCCTTCTCCCAGGAGGTCACGATGGTGGTGAAGGGTCTTGGAAGCCCCCTCGGAGAGGATACGTGCTTCCTTGATGAATCGGGGGGTGAAGAATCCCATAGCTTTAAAAAAGTCGGAAAAGAGAGCGAAGCAGGATCACACACTCTTGGCAATCACCGCCCGTCATCCTGCACCCGAAGCCCTTCACTATCGGATTTACGGATTTCCTGCTTTCCGAGAAAGCTCGTTTTTGATTTCTTATATGCCTTCATGCATACTCATGCAGCTCCTTCCACCGGTCCCAAACAGGCTGAATTGATTCCTGCGGACC
>JAPJNA010000030.1 GCA_026461395.1 Chthoniobacterales bacterium
CCCTTGAGTTCGCCTGAAGAAGCCGCCATGGCGTCGCTGGTGGTGCGAAAGTTCGCGAGCGTTATCTGTAGATTCTGCACACCCTGCTTGTTGAAGACATCATCATGGAGCGACTTGCTGACGGCATCGATATTGTCCAAGGCCGAGCTGAGTTTGGGAAGGATCTCGTCGTGAAGTTGGCGCTGGAGCTCAGAGATGCTGGATTCACTCTGCCCGTTCTTAACCACGGTACCAGGTGCGATCGGCTGTGGATTGGGATTATGGTCATCCATTGTCACGGTCACGAAGCGGTCACCGAGAAGTCCGGAGCTGCCGATGGAGAAGACGCTACCCTGCGGTATCTGGACGGTCTCCTCGATCTTCAGAGGTACTGCGACACCTCGCATGTTGGGCAGCACTGTAGGTGGTGTTGCCACTTCTCCGATCTTAGCACCCGCCAGCATGACATCAGCCCCCTTCACGATACCGCTGGCATTCCGATACTCGACGGTCAGGGTGTAATATTTCTTAACTCCCTCGCCGAATCGTCCGAAGTAGATGACAAGTGATCCGATGCAGAGAAAGCCGAGGATCATGAAGAATCCTGCCCGGAGCTGATTGGAGGTATTGGTAGTGTCCATAGTGGAATAACGGGAATGTCTTAGTCTCTTATTTGATTAGTCAATTAGTCGATTTCGTGGGAACGCCCTTCGATGAAATCCGTAATCACTGGGTCCGTCGAGGAGTGAAGATTCGCAAGTGAGCCGTCGAAATGAATGCGTCCCTCACGGAGAAGTGCTACCCGGTCGGCAATATAATTGGTACTGATCATGTCGTGGGTCACGACGATAGAAGTCACCTTGAGCTGGGATTGCATGCGCCTGATGAGCTTATTGATCGTGTCCGAAACAATGGGATCTAGGCCCGCCGTCGGCTCGTCATAGAGAATGCAGGCGGGCTCGGTGATAATAGCGCGGGCAAGAGCGGCGCGCTTGCGCATGCCTCCACTGAGATTGGAGGGCATCTTCTGATCCTGCCCCTCCAGAGAGACGAGCTCCAGTGATCTAGCAACCTTCTCCCTGACAGTTTTTTCACTCCGTTCCCCGCGTTCACGAAGGGGAAAAGCTACATTCTCAAAAACCGTCATCGAGTCGAAGAGTGCTCCATCCTGAAAAAGCATCCCGATCTTCCGACGGATTGGCTCGAGCTGACGCTCATTAAGATGAGCGATTTCCTCACCATCAATCTTAATGGATCCCGAGAGTGGGGGGATCAATCCGATAAGGTGTCTGAGGAAAACACTCTTTCCTCCGCCGCTTTGACCCAAAAGCACGATGGTCTCACCACGGGGAATGTCGAGATTCACACCGCGCAGAATCTCCTGTCCGGAGAAGCTCTGGCGCAGATCGCGGACCTCAATAAGGTTCTTGGCTGGGGAAGTCATCAGAACTTCCCTCCGGCTGGAAAGATAATGTTCAGCGCCATCGTCAGGAAGAAGTTGATCATCAGGATAGTCAGGGAACTGATGACCACGGCCTCGGTCGTGGAGCGTCCCACGCCGACGGCACCGTTGCTGGTCGTGAGTCCCTGCTGGCATCCAACAAAGACAACGATCAAGGCGAACACGAATCCCTTGGTCAGCGCCATTACCATGTCCTTGGTGTGTGTGTAGAACCACATGTGCTGCATAAAGAAGACACTGTTCACGTTCAGGATCCGAGTGGCGACGTAATAGCTAGCTGTCAGGGCGAAGAAAATACATTCTCCCACGAGCAGGGGCATAGAAATCATCATCGCCACGGCACGGGGCACCACGAGGTAATCGACCGGATTAACCGCCAGTGCACGGAGGGCGTCGATCTGCTCGGTAACCTTCATCGTGCCGATCTCCGCGCAGATGGCGGCTCCAACGCGACCAGCCACCATGAGTCCTGTAAGGACAGGGCCGAGTTCGCGGCAGAGGGCGATGGATACCACAGGCCCGACTGCCGTACTCATGTTCAGGGCATTAAACTGGAAAAAGATCTGTGCGGTGAACACCGCGCCCGTGAAAATCCCCGTGATAATGACTACAGCCTGGGAACCGAATCCAATCTCGACGATCTGGTTCAGAACCAGACGCCAGCGGATCCTTCCAAGGAAAATTGACGAGAAGGTCTCGCCGGTCAGGAAAACGATCTGCCCCAGATAGAGGCTAAAGGCCCGTGTCAGCGGGAAAGAATACGGAAACTTCATCGTGCTGTAATCTCAACTCCGATTGCTAATCGACGAGTGGCTCTGCCTCGAGATCATAGCCACGAGTACCGGTAATCCTGACATGGTGGAACTCCCCCGCCTTCACAGGCCTGGTAAAGTGGACACGGCAATCAACATCCGGGGCATCCCCCTCGGTGCGCCCAAATCCAGTAGTGTCGGCAAGCACGAGCATCTCCCGACCAACCTGCTCCAGAGCGAGTTCGGCGGCGATCTCCTGCTGGACAAGCATCGCTTCGCGGTGACGGCGCTTTTTGGTACCGCCATGAATCTGACCCGGAAGCTTCGCGGCACGGGATTCCTCTTCGCGGGAATAGTTAAAGACACCCAGACGCTCAAACCGACGGGCATTCATGAATTCCAAAAGACTCTCGAAATGCTCCTCGGCTTCTCCGGGGAACCCGACAATAAAGGTCGTCCTGATCGTCAGTCCGGGAATGCCGGCACGCATCCGGTCGATCAGGCGTTCGATATGTCCTCGGTCCGTTTCGCGGCGCATGGCATCCAGCATCACGTCATGGATGTGCTGGAGCGGCATATCGACATAGCGGGCTACCTTCGGATTGCGGGCGATAGCGGCGATCATGTCATCGCTCCAGTGCGCCGGATGGGTGTAGAGAAGACGGATCCAGAACTCGCCGGGGATCGCTGCCAGGGCATCGAGTAGGGCGGGAAGTCCGGGGCCTCTGGCTTCATCGACCGGCTGACGCGGTCCGGCCTTCTCCTCCCAGAGATCCATTCCATAGTAGGTGGTGTCCTGGCTGATGAGGTTGATCTCCTTCACTCCGGATGCCACCAGTCCCTCGACTTCCTTCACCACGGACTCGATCGTACGACTGCGGTGACGGCCCCGCATCCTAGGGATGACACAGAAGGAACAGGGGTGATTACATCCTTCCGCGATTTTCACATAAGCGGTGTGGGAAGCCGTGAGACGGACACGCGGAGTGTCATAGTCGGGGATGTAGGCGGCGCGGCGTGAGACCTCGACCAAGGCCCCCGTCTCTTCACGCTCGTCGTCAAGAAGACGGTCGAAGAACGAGCCAGCGCTCTTGATCTCATCCAAACCCATGAAGGCATCTACTTCGGGCAACTGAATGTCGAGATCACTCGAATAGCGTTGGGAAAGGCATCCCCCTACCACCAGCTTCTGTCCCGGTTTTGCCCCATGGAGTCGGCGACGATTGGCCTCCAAGATCGCATTGATGCTCTCCTCCTTCGCCGGGTCAATGAATCCGCAGGTATTGACAAGGACGCCATCCGCCTCATCTGTCTCGGTCGTGAGTTCGTAGCCGTGGAGTTTGGCATCTCCAAGCAGGATTTCAGCATCGACGAGGTTCTTGGCACAGCCAAGGCTGATCAAACCGATTTTGCGGGGTTCAGGAATCTGGGTAGTGCTCATCGTTTGGAAATTATCTGCTAGAAATTATCGGTTGGAAAAGGAAGAGAGGCTGGCGTTGCTGGTGATCCAAGGAATGGATCGGACACGCGACAGCTGGCGCATCACGCCCCAGGTACTCAGGAGTGTGGTCACCAGCAGGAGATAAACGGTTGCTCGTCCCAAGGGAGCCAAAGGAGCCAGCAGTTCCAGACTCCAGTCGAAGGGAGGTTTCAGAGGGCGTGCGTAATTAGAGAGATACTGGCAGTTCTTGGGTGCCAGCTCCGGCATGGAGGGAAGGGAGTCGCGGATGGAAAGCGGATCCAAACCCAGGGCTCTCGCATAGGTCACGGCATGGATGCGGGCGATATCGGGATTCAGGGATCCTCCCTCCTCCATCAGTTCGATCTCCTGTTCGGAAAGCCTTGTTAACCGTGATGCCTCACCAAGGCTCAACCCAAGATCCTGCCTCGCCTCACGGAAAAGGGAACCAAGCGGCCTAGCGGATGATATCGGTTGAAAAAACATGAATGATTAGTGTCGGAAAGGATAAGTCACTCAGTCGTCCAAACCATCCAGGTCGACTAGAATCTCGCGGTCCTTGGCCCCATCCTTGGGTCCAAGAATGCCACGTTGCTCGAGAATGTCGACAATACGGGCGGCACGGGTGTAACCCAGACGCAGACGACGCTGGAGCATGGAGGTAGAGGCTTTTTTCTCCTGACGAATGATCTCGAGGCACCTGTCGACAAGATCCTCTTCCTCATCGGTGATCTCATCCTCCGGCATGGTGTTCGAGGCCAGCTTGGCCGAGATGCTCGGCTCGAAGACAGGTTTGGCCTGAGTGGCAAGATTGGCCACGACTCGATGGATCTCCTCATCGGTGACTAGGACACCCTGTGCCCGCGTGAGCTTCGCGCTCCCGGGAGGCAGATAAAGCATATCCCCTTTACCGAGCAGCTTTTCCGCACCGTTCATGTCCAGGATCACCCGACTATCGAGCCCCGATGCCACCTGGAAGGCGATGCGGGAGGGAATATTCGCCTTGATGACTCCGGTGACGACGCTAGAGCGGGGCGTCTGTGTCGCCACGATCATGTGTATTCCAGCGGCACGTGCCTTTTGCGTAATACGGGCGATCGCCCCCTCGACATCTGCAGGCGCTGTCTGCATGAGATCGGCCAACTCGTCAACGATCACGACGATAAAAGGCATCTGATCGGGAATAATCATGTCGTCGCCGGGCTTGAGCGGAAGTTCCGACACCGCTGGTTCCTCCTGATCCTCCTGATTGGCAACCGTGGTCGAATCGAAGGGATCATGAGTGATCTCGCTCACTTCGGCAGCTTCCTCTCCTTCGGAGGAGCCATCCGCCACCACAGGCAAGGGCGCTTTCTCGGTCTTGGGGCGACTGTTGAAGCCGCTGATATTCTTGACTCCCACCTTGGCGAAGATGCCATAACGCTTCTCCATCTCGTCGACCACCCAGCGCAATGCCAGCAGGACCTTCTTCGGATCTGTCACCACCGGAGTCACCAGATGGGGGAGATCATTGTAGACCTGCATCTCCACGACCTTCGGATCGATCATGATGAAGCGTAGAGTCTCGGGCGTGTGCTTGAAGATCAGGCTCGTGATGATGGAGTTGATGCAGACGCTCTTGCCGCTGCCTGTAGCGCCCGCCACAAGGAGGTGGGGCATTGCTGCGAGATCGGCGATGATCGCATGTCCGTAGACATCCTTGCCGAGAGCAAGGGGCAAAGCCGCCTTGGTTGAGTGCCAAGCCTCGCTCTCAAAAAGCTCGCGGATGCTCACCTTCACCTTGCTGGAGTTGGCAATCTCGATGCCGACGGTGTCCTTCCCGGGAATAGGAGCCAGAATATTGATTCGTTCCGCGCATGTGGCACGGGCAAGGTTTTTTTCTAGCGCCGAGATACGCTCCACACGCACGCCAGTGGCGGGATAGACCTCGTAACGTGTGATTGTCGGACCCTTAGTGATGTCTCCGGGAGAAGCCTCAATGTCGAATTGGGCAAGCGTCTCCAGAATAATCTTCTGCACTCCTTGAAGCTCGGCCGGATCAGCGGGCTTGTGCCCCTCATCATCGTAGGTCTCGAGAAGATCAAATCCGGGCAAGGTGTATTCCTCCAAACTCAACTCACCAAGACCTCCGGCAGCAGGAAGGGAATCACTCTGCTTCGAATTGGATTTGCCCTTCATTACTTCGGCCAGTGTCGGCTTACGAGCTGGTGCTGGAACACTGGCATCGATGATCTTGGGTGAAGGGAGATCTATAGGAAGAGGCGTTCCGAGGGAAACACCCTCATCCGACAATCCCTCGACCTTGGTTTCCGCGGTGGGAGATTTACGACGATTGCCCGTGCGGTAGCGTGGCGCCTCAACCTCCTCCAGCACCTCAGACTCCTTTTTCTGGCTGGCAAGGCGCTTTTTGATCAACCCGATCAGGAACCCCGCGAATGTTCCCGTGATGGAAATAATTAAGGAAAAAACCCTGCGCATTGCCAGAATCGGATGGAATCCTGTTGCTAGGGTAAGGCTTACCAGGGCGAGGGCCATGAAGATCAATCCCGAGCCAAGGGTCCCAAGCACATGTCGTCCGAGCACCAGATCAATACGGTGTCCGAACCATCCGCCGGGCCCCGGAATATTGAATTTCTCTTTCCAGTCACCCAGGATTAAATGCTGCAAATCAAGCAGGGTCGACCAACTCAGGACAAAAACGAACGACCATCCAAGGCGGATGCCGAGTCGGAAGTCCGGGGTCGTGAACTTGGCAATTCCGAGCCCCACCAAGGCCACCGAGGCAAAGTAAGAGGCGCCTCCGAAGAGAAAGTAAAATAGGCCGGCGATATCCGCTCCCACGCGACCGATGAAGTTCACTGGATATTCCGAGGAATGAGCATGCTTCGCATAGGGTAGCCAGGGGGAAACATCCCTTGTCTCAAAAGAGCAGAGCGCGAGAAAGAGGAGGATTCCCCCAAAAAGCAGAAGAACCCCCGTTATTTCATCCAAAGAGCGTTTACGTCGTGTCGAGACCATCCTAGGCATCTTGCAGGATAGTGTGTGGTCTTGGCAATCGCAGGCATCTTAGGGGATACTAGTTGACCGCACATGAATCTATCATCTCCGATCACTTTCGAGCCTCTGGCCATGGAACGCGTCTGGGGGGGACGCCGGTTCGAGACCCTTCTAGGTAAAAGGCTGCCCCACGCGGTTCCGGTCGGGGAACTCTGGGAAATGGTCGACCGACCAGAGGCCCAGAGCGTGGTGCATGAAGGCCCCCTTAAGGGAAAGACACTTCACGACCTGTGGGTCGGACACCGTGAGGAAGTCTTCGGATCCCTGCACACCTCTAACCCCTCCCCCCGTTTCCCCCTCCTGATCAAGCTCCTTGATGCCCGTGAGCGCCTCTCTGTCCAAGTCCACCCTCCGGTGGAGACCGCCACAGCCATGAATGGGGAACCTAAGACGGAATGCTGGTATTTTCTTCATGCCTCCAAAGGAGCCTCTGTTTATGCCGGACTCAAGAAGGGTGTCTCCCGTAAGGACTTCGAGCAGGCTCTCCAAGATGGCACACTAGAAGAGACGCTTCACATTGAGAGGGCTCACACCGGGGAGAGCATCTTCATTCCGAGTGGCAGACTGCATGCTATCGGCGAGGGGTTGGTGATCGTTGAGGTGCAGCAGAACAGCGATACCACCTACCGCGTCTTCGATTGGAATCGCCGAGGTCTCGACGGGAAACCTCGTGATCTTCATATCAAGGAATCACTCGCCTCCATCGATTTTAACGATTTTGAGCCACCGCTGACTCCCGCCTCTCAAACCGTAGTTGCCGACTGCCCCTATTTTCATGTCGAGAAGATCCCCCTCCCCTGCCCTGGGAATATCGCCACCAAGGGAGACTTCTCCATCGTCACGTGCCTGACGGGTGAGGTGGAGTGCTCTGGAACGATCATCCGACCTGGCGGGTTCATGCTGATTCCCTCCTTACTGGAAGAGGCCACCCTGATCCCCATCACTGGGGACACGACCATTCTAGTCACGCGTCTGCCGAGGCACTCCTGATAAGGCAGCTACGGAAAAGTGACAGGGAGTTCCTTTTTCACTTAATTCCCGCAGGGCTTCGGGTTATAAAAGCAGGCGCATCGACCTACGGCTCCGGGAAAATTCTTCTCCCGATTCATAACAGGGAATTGCTTTCAAGATTTCATCATGCCTAAAGACACCTCTATTAAGAAAATCCTCCTGATTGGAGCCGGCCCCATCGTTATCGGACAGGGATGCGAGTTCGACTATTCAGGAGTGCAGGCCTGCAAGGCCCTCGCCGAAGAGGGATACGAAGTGGTTCTCGTGAACTCCAATCCGGCCACGATCATGACCGATCCGGAGTTTGCCAACCGGACCTACATCGAGCCGATCACCCCGGAGATGATCGAGAAGATCATCGAGCGGGAGAAGCCGGACGCCCTCCTGCCTACCCTCGGCGGCCAGACTGCGCTGAATGCCGCCATGGAGCTCGTGCATAGCGGAGTTCTCGAGAAACATGGAGTCCGTCTCATCGGGGCAAATGCCGAGGCGATCAAGCGGGGCGAAGACCGTACACTATTCAAGCAGATCATGATCGAGATCGGCCTCGATGTGGCCGAGTCAGGCACCGCACACACGATTGATGAGGTCTTCGAAATCGCGAAGCAGATCGGAACCTATCCTCTCATCATCCGTCCCGCCTTTACACTGGGTGGAGCGGGAGGAGGAATCGCCTACAACCGTGAGGAACTCGAGACCATCGCCCGTCGGGGACTCGACATGTCCCCCACCACCGAAGTCCTCATTGAGGTCTCCCTTCTCGGCTGGAAGGAATATGAGGTAGAGGTCATCCGCGACAAGGCCGACAACTGTATTGTCGTCTGCTCGATTGAGAACCTTGACCCAATGGGGGTCCATACCGGTGACTCGATCACCGTCGCCCCGATCCAGACACTCACGGACAAGGAATACCAGAAGATGCGCGATGATTCCTTTGCCGTCATCCGTGCCATCGGCGTCGAGACCGGCGGATCGAACATCCAGTTCGCCGTCGATCCGAAGACCGGTCGCCAAATCGTCATCGAGATGAATCCTCGAGTCTCGCGCTCCTCGGCCCTCGCTTCCAAGGCTACCGGTTACCCAATCGCGAAGATCGCCGCGAAACTTGCTGTCGGCTACCGCCTAGACGAACTCAAGAACGACATCACCAAGACCACGACCGCCTGCTTCGAACCTGCGATCGATTACTGCGTCGTGAAGATTCCCCGCTTCACCTTCGAGAAGTTCCCGAAGGCTGATTCCACCCTTACCAGCCAGATGAAGAGCGTCGGCGAGGCCATGGCAATCGGACGCACCTTTAAGCAAGCCCTGCAGAAGGCCCTCCGTTCTCTCGAAACCGGACGCTCCGGACTCGGCTGTGATGCCAAGGACATCGAACCACGCAAGGCTGACGGGTCCTGGGACACCGAACAGATCGAGAAGCTCCTGCGCATTCCGAATGCCGAGCGCATTTTTGCCGTCCGTCATGCCTTCCTAGCAGGATTCAGCGCGGAGAAGATCCACGCGATCAGCGCCATCGACCCCTGGTTTCTCGACAACATCCAGGAGATCGTCGAAGAGGAACTCTCCTTCCGAAAAGATCCCTCCAACATTAACCTGCGCAAGGCTAAGCAACTTGGCTTCTCCGATCGCCAGCTGGCCCAGATCGCCGGGACAACCGAGGATGCTATCCGTGCAAAACGCAAGGCCGAAGGGGTTGAGCCGACCTACCGACTGGTCGACACTTGTGCCGCCGAGTTTGAGGCCGCGACTCCCTATTTCTACTCGACCTACGGGGATGAGGATGAGACCCGTCAGGGAGCCAAGAAGAAGGTGATGATTCTCGGCGGCGGTCCCAACCGCATCGGCCAGGGCATCGAGTTCGACTACTGCTGCGTCCACGCCGCCTTCGCTCTCAAGGAGGAGGGCTACGAGACCATCATGGTGAACTCGAACCCCGAGACTGTCTCCACCGACTACGACACCAGCGACAAGCTCTTTTTTGAGCCCCTCACCCTTGAGGATGTGCTCAATATCTACGAGCGGGAGAAGTGCGACGCCGTTGTCGTTCAGTTCGGCGGCCAGACACCTCTGAACCTTGCCGCCCCGCTTCAGGCCCGTGGGGTTACGATCATCGGCACTCAGCCCAAGAGCATCGAGATGGCTGAGGATCGGAAGCATTTCTCGGCAATGATCGATAAGCTCGGACTGCGCCAGACTACCGGCGCTACAGCCATTAACGAATCAGAAGCCGTCGTGGTTGCCAACAAGGTCGGCTACCCCGTCCTTGTACGCCCCTCCTTCGTATTAGGAGGACGTGCTATGGAGATCGTCTATACCGAGGAGGATCTCTGTCGCTATATCCAGACCGCTGTCGAAGTCAGCCCTGAGAGGCCGATCCTCGTGGACCGCTTCTTGGAAGATGCCACCGAGGTAGATGTCGACTGCCTGGCGGACGGCACGGATTGCGTTATCGGCGGTATCATGGAGCATATCGAAGAGGCTGGCATCCATAGCGGTGATAGCGCCTGCGTGCTTCCCTCCGTCTCACTCACTCCGAAGGTTCTCGAGACTATCCGCTCGGCCACCAAGGCCATGGCCTTGGAGCTCGATGTCCGAGGACTCATGAACGTCCAGTACGCTGTCAAGGATGAGGAGGTCTATGTGCTCGAAGTCAATCCCCGAGCCTCCCGCACCTCACCCTTTGTCAGCAAGGCGATCGGCGTACCCCTAGCCAAGCTAGCAGCAAAGATCATGGCAGGCCGGACCCTCCAGGAGCTTGGCTTCACGGAAGAAGTCATTCCCAAGCACTACTCCGTTAAGGAGGCCGTCTTCCCCTTCATCAAGTTCCCGGGTATCGACATCACCCTCGGACCTGAAATGCGCTCTACCGGCGAGGTGATGGGTATCGATACCGACTTCCCTCGCGCCTATGCGAAGGCCCAGATGGCTGCCGCTCCCGGGCTCCCCAGCAAGGGAAACCTCTTTGTCAGCGTGAAGGACTCCGACAAACAGGCGATCATTCCTATCGTGAAAGATTTTGCCGATCTTGGCTTCTCAATCCATGCGACGGATGGCACTACTGCTCTTCTCAAGGCAGCCGGCATCTCCGTCATCCGTCTTAATAAGTTGGCTCAGGGACGCCCAAACGTTGTCGACATGATAAAGAACGGAGAGATGCACTTCATCATCAACACCCCGGCCGGCAAACAACCCCGTGCAGACGAGGTAGTGATCCGGAGTACAGCTGTCGCCAACCGCATCCCAATCATGACCACCCTGCGGGCCGCAGCAGCAAGCGCTGCTGCGATCAAGTCGATGGCGGAGGCACCGCTGACCGTGAAATCCCTTCAGGAACACCACGCTACGGCTTAAGCCGTAGCATGTGACTGTTAGCATTTTTTTAATTAACCAAGCTCGTGGGAACGAGCGCGGAAGACAACGCCGGAGTCATTACCCGAAGAGTGGCACGGTCCGCCGAGAAGCGGATGCCATGAATGCTTTGGGGTCATTTTCATTTCTGGGAGTCAACAGGATCCGCTTGATCCAATATCCCCTCCTTGATTTCCCTTCAGGAGGGATGAGTGTTAGTCTCTGAAACGTACCGAACATGCTGCCAACTCCTGTTGATCAAGAACGAGATCCGTTTAGACCACGACGGCTCTCGGTGGAGTTGCAGATCCTCTCGGATTCGGCAGAGCACTCCGATCTGACCATGGGTGACTTGGTTGATCGGCTTGAGGGGCGCGTCTACACGCTGTTACTGGTGATTCTTGCCCTTCCCTTCTGCCAACCGATTATGCTTCCCGGTCTTTCCACCCCCTTCGGCATGGTAATCGCCCTGCTAGGATTGCGATTTGCGTTGCGCCAGCATCCATGGCTTCCGCAGCGCCTGCTCAAGACCCATCTTTCAGGAAAATACCTTCCCAAGATCCTTCACGGGAGCGCCCGGGTCCTCGGAGGGATTGAGAAACTCCTTCACCCCCGCCTCTTGTTCCTTTTTGATTATCGCCTCACCCAGTTCCTTGCAGGCATGGCTGTTTTCTTCAGTGGCCTGATGCTCCTGCTTCCGCTGCCCATCCCCTTCAGCAACATGCTTCCCTCGCTGACAGTTGTGCTTGTGGCATCCTCCTTCTCGGAACGCGACGGCGCGACCTTAGGTGCGGGACTGATCCTCTTCCTGATCTCCCTAGGATTTATCGGTGCGATCTTCTTTGGAGGGAGCGAGGCGATCACCTGGATCTGCAACGGATTCTCTCACAGATAACGGAGTGACTCGGTCTGACTTGCTAGACAACTACGACTGGCGAGATGAAGTAGAAATGGTAAAGACAGCCTCTTCCGGGATGCATAATCTCAGTTTATTTCGGCGTACCGTCTGGAAAAATGGAAAAAGTAATCCTTTTCACTATGCGAAGGGTGTGGAGTGGCCATCCTTTTCACATGGTAGATTGGGTTCATGGGAAATCTTTCAACCGCCAAGGGGAAAGACAGGATCGCCGATGCCTTGAAAATATCACTGACTTTTCCGAGTCTGTGTTTGTGAGGGTGTAAGAAGAACTCCGTCCCATGACCCCCACCTTTCCGATCGCACGGCAAGATGCGGGATCATCATGGCATTCCCTGGATTCGGAAGCTGTCAGCAGGGTGCTTCGGGTCGATCCCGAAAGGGGTTTGGAGAACAGCGAGGTGATGGGGAGGCGCGAGGAGTCAGGTTGGAACACACTTCCGGAGGCGCGTACCCGACCGCTTGCGATGCTCTTTTTCGGACAATTCGCCAGCCCCCTGATCTACCTCCTGCTCGCGGCCGCGATCATAGCCTTAGTGATGGGGGATCGGCCTGATGCGATCGTGATCTTGGGTGTCTTGATCATGAATTCGCTGATCGGAACCTTCCAGGAGGGACGGGCCGAACGAACCATGGACGCCCTCAGAAAGCTTACAATTACAAGAGCACGGGTTATCAGGAACGGGATCGAGCAGGAAATCGCAGCCCGTGAATTGCTTCCGGGGGATCTGCTTGTTCTCTCCGCCGGCGACCGAATCGGGGCGGACGCGCGCGTGATCCAGTCGGCCTCCCTGAGCACCGACGAGTCTGCCCTGACCGGGGAGTCTCTTCCCGTTTTCAAACAGGCCGATCTCCTTCCGCCGGAGACCTCCCTGTCGGAGAGGAACAATATGCTCTACTCGGGGACGCATGTCGCTACGGGGCGTGGACGAGCTCTCATCGTCGAGACAGGGATAAAGTCAGAGTTCGGTAAGATTGCGGCCCTTGCCACATCCACGGTCGAACCCAAGACACCGCTGGAAGTGCGGATCACGCGGTTCGGAGGTTCTCTTGCCCTGGCTTCCGCCCTGATCTTTCTAGTGATTCTCGGCTTTGGAATGGCCCGGGGGCTTCCTTTTCAGCAGATCCTGATAGTGGCACTCAGCCAATTGGTCTCCGTGGTTCCGGAAGGACTCCCGGTCGCCATGACCATCGCTTTGGCGGTGGGCATGCAGCGGATGGCCATTCGAGGAGCTGTTGTTCGGCGTCTCGGGGCCATCGAGACCCTGGGATCGACAAGCGTCATCTGCAGTGACAAGACCGGAACCCTGACAAGAAACGAGATGACCGTCTCCCTGCTCTGGCTTCCCGACACCGGAATGATGGAGGTAAGCGGTGAGGGATACGCGCCCGAAGGGGTGATCGCCCAGGGCGGGCTTCCGATCAATGAAGCGATGAGACGATCCCTCCATCCACTCACCGAGGCGCTGCTTCTCTGCAACGACGCCCTCCTTCTCCCACCCGATGAGCGGCATCCACGATGGCACATTCTGGGGGATCCCACCGAGGCCGCCCTGCTGACACTTGCCGGTAAGCTTGGCTCGGGCATGGAAGAAGTCAGGGAACGATGGCAGCGCATCTCTGAGATGCCGTTTGACCCTTCCTCAAAAATCATGGCGACCCTGGATCGCAACGGCGACTCCCTCTTCAGGATCTCGCTCAAGGGAGCCCCGGAAGTGATTATCCCCCTCTGTAACCGGGCAGTCTCGGCAGGGGGCGACATGCCGCTGGATTTGTCGCTGAAAGCAAAGGCTCTCGGAATTGCCGGAGAGATGTCAGGTCAGGCACTTCGCTGCCTTGCGGTGGCCACGTGGGATCATCCCCGGCTTCTTGAGCAAGGCGGAGTAGAACAGTTTACTGGAAAGCTCACCCTGCTCGGCCTGGTGGGACAGATGGATGCTCCCCGCGAGGAAGTCGCACGGGCGTTGGAGTCGAGTGCATCAGCCGGAATCCGCACGATCATGCTCACCGGTGATCACAAGGCAACAGGTCTCGCCATTGCACGAAAGCTCGGGATCGCGAAGGAGGGGGACATCGCAATGGAGGGATCGGAACTGGAATCCCTTCCCGATGATGCTCTACCGGACGCCCTTCGGCGCATCTCTGTATTCGCGAGGGTTTACCCCGAGCAGAAACTCAGGATTGTCAAAGCCCTTCAGGCCGGCGGCGAGATTGTCGCGATGACGGGAGACGGCGTGAACGATGCACCTGCGCTGGCAAGGGCGGATGTCGGGGTTGCCATGGGCATCAGCGGGACGGAGGTAGCCAAGAGCGCATCAAGGATCGTCCTCACGGATGACAACTTCGCGACACTCATCGCCGCCATCCGCGAAGGACGCATCGTGTACCGGAATATCAAGAAAGTGATCCTTTTCCTTTTTGCAACCTCTCTTGACGAGGTGATAGTCCTCCTGCTGGCTCTCTTTTCAGGTCATCCCCTCCCCTTGGCAGCAGTTCAGATTCTCTGGATCAACGTGGTCACCGAGAGTGTCGCCACGGTGAACCTTGTGATGGAAGGAGCTGAGGGTGATGAGATGCGTCACCCCCCCGTTCCTCCAGATGATCCCCTCCTGGATCGGGAGATGATGAAGCGACTCCTCGTGATGGTCTCTTCCTCCGTGGTGGTGGTTTTCGGGTTCTACGTGTGGCGTCTCTCCACGGGGGTTCCCTTTGTGCTGGTGCAGAGCGAGACCTTCACGCTGATGGCCGTGTCACAGTGGTTCAATGTGCTCAACTGCAGAAACCGGATTCGATCCGCCGTGGATTCCAGGGTATTTAGTAACGTCTGGCTCACTGGCGGGCTCCTATGCGGTATTCTCCTCCAGTTGATTGTCATCTACAGCGAACCGCTGAACCGCTACTTCCACACCACCCCGATCCCCCTGCGGAATCTGCTGTTTATCATAGCGCTTGGTAGTCTCGTTCTCGTGCCCGAGGAGATCCGGAAATTCCTCAAACGAAGGACACTCCGGAAGGGGTGCGGAGGAGAAGTGTGAAGATAAAGGTTCTCTATAGTTGCCAGCGGAAGGAAATCCTAAGACAGAAAAACAATCAGGATAGAGGCTTAGAGACTTGGAGGCTTGAATGTTTGGATGCAGGGCCAAGTGCCCAAGGGTAAGACGTATTGAACCTGCGGCGCGGGGCAACACCGCTATTCGCTAACTCTCACCAGCCTACAATCCCGAAGCAGCTGCGGTGTCGGTGAGTAAAAGCGCGTTAGCCTGGCTGATACTTCCGGCAGGGATCGAATGATCAGCTGCCTTGAGTTTCACAATCATCGGGATCTTGGCTGCTCCCGTGGCGAGCCACATGATCTGGCGCGAGCGATTAATCATCGGGTAGGTCAGGGTCATGCGCCGTCGGTTCTGGTAGAGATTCACTGGATCGGTTAGCGCCACATCGCGGTCAGTGACCTCCAGAACCGGATCGTTCGGAGTCAATGAGGCCGTGTGTCCGTCGGGTCCAAGGCCAAGATGAGCCATATCGAGAATCGGGGGATTCCCACAAATCTTCTGAAGGACTTTCTCGTACTCCTTAGCTCCCTCGACGGGATCCTCAGCATTCACCGGCATGGCGTGGATGTTCTCCTTTGGGATCGGAGCATTCCCCAAGAGCGACTCGTGAAGGTGTGTCAGATTGCGGTCAGGATCACCCTCGGGTGCGATGCGTTCGTCGATCTGGAAGACATGGACCTGTGACCAAGGCACCTCTTCAGATGCAAGATCCCTCAGCATGGCCCAAGGAGTCTTGCCGCCACTAACGGCAAGAGTGAAAACTCCACGAGCAGCCACGGCCTCACGGGAGGCAGCTGCAATTACTCCTGCGGCGGCCTTCGCCACCGCATCATCATCAGCAAGGACCTCGATCTTAAGAGCCATGACTAGATAGTGATTAGATACTTACTTCTTTGCCCTATAGCGGCGGATGAGGGCGTTCGTGGAGCTGTCGTGCTTGAGCTCTGGCTCGGTCGGTGACTCCAGCTCGGGGATAATGTGCTGGGCAAGCTGCTTGCCAAGCTCCACACCCCACTGATCGAAGGAGTTGATGCCCCAGACAACACCTTGTGTGAAGACGCTGTGCTCATAGAGAGCGACCAGAACGCCAAGTGTATGCGGGTCGAGCTTGTCGGCCATGATGACATTCGAGGGACGATTCCCCTCGAAGACGCGGTGGGGATTGAGCCAATCGGGCGTCCCCTCGGCCTTCACCTGGTCAGGTGTCTTGCCGAAAGCGAGTGCCTCGGCCTGCGCGAAGATATTCGAGATGAGGTAATTGTGGTGATGACCCAGCTCGTTGATCGCCTTGTTGAAGCCTATGAAGTCGCACGGAATGAGGCGCGTACCCTGATGGATAAGCTGGTAGAAGGAGTGTTGGCCGTTCGTTCCAGGCTCGCCCCAGTAGATCGGACCCGTGTCGAAGGTGACATGGGTTCCATCGAGACGAACCGACTTGCCATTGCTCTCCATGGTGAGCTGCTGGAGGTAGGCGGGGAAGCGCTTGAGGTACTGCTCGTAGGGAAGCACGGCAATGCTCTGGGCTCCGAAGAAGTCGTTGTACCAGACGGCAAGCAGACCGAGAAGAACGGGGAGATTCTTCTCGAGCGGGGCCGTGCGGAAGTGCTCGTCCATGGCGTGGAAACCGGCGAGGAGGTCTGAGAAGTTCTTCGGACCAATGGCGATCATGGTCGAGAGACCGATCGCGGAGTCCATCGAGTAGCGGCCGCCGACCCAATCCCAGAATCCGAACATATTCGCGGTGTCGATGCCAAACTCGGAGACTTTGGCGGCATTGGTGGAGACAGCGACGAAGTGTTTGGCGACTGCCGAGACATCCCCGCCGAAGCCCTTAAGCGACCACTCCCGGGCGCTGTTGGCATTCGTCATGGTCTCGAGTGTGGTGAAGGTCTTCGAAGAGACAATGAAGAGGGTCTCAGTGGGGTCGAGATCACGCACGGCCTCGGAGAAATCGGTGCCGTCGACATTGGAGACAAAGCGGAAGGTCATGTCGCGATCGCTGTAAGCCTTGAGCGCCTCGTAGGCCATGACAGGACCTAGGTCAGAGCCACCGATGCCGATATTGATGACGTTCTTGATGCGCTTGCCTGTGTGACCCTTCCACTCGCCGGAGCGGATGCGGTCGGCAAAGGTGCCCATGGACTCGAGAACCTTGTGAACCTCGGGAACAACATCGACACCGTCGACCTTGATCACAGCATTCTTGGGGGCTCGGAGGGCAACATGGAGAACGGCGCGGTCCTCGGTGATGTTGATCTTCTCCCCGGCGAACATCTTATCGCGGTGCGCTTCAAGACCGACTTCCTTCGCGAGTTGGACGAGGTCCTTGAGGGTCTCGTCGTTGACGCGGTTCTTCGAGTAGTCGAGGTAGAGGCCGCAAGCCTCCGCGGCCAGGCGCTCACCACGTGTCGGATCTGCGGCAAAGAGCTCCTTAAGCGTGGTCTTGGCGATCTGGTCGCGATTGGCTTCGAGTGCCTTCCAGGCAGGGAGTTGGGTCGGGTTGGACATACGAAAAGGATGAATTATGAGAGATGAATTATGAAGGATTATTCCAGTAAGATTGCTAGACTCCGTAACCCAACTAGAATGCTTGAAAAATGGCAACCGACAATCCTGTCACACATCAACTGGGAGAACATACGGCCCGGAGCATTCAGGAAACGGCGGCTATTGCCATAGAACTCCTGCCGCTGATGCTGAAGTCAGGCGTGGTCAGTCTGGAGGGACCGCTCGGTGCAGGGAAAACCCATTTCGTCAAAGCAACGGCTCTCGCCATGGGTATCACAGAGGAGGTCACCAGTCCGACCTTCACCCTGCTTCAGAGCTATGGTTCCGGAGAAAACCGCCTGCATCACTCGGACTGGTACAGGCTGGAATCCGAATCCGAGGTGCTCGCCTTGGGATTGGAAGATTACTATCATGACGGGCTCATGTTTATCGAATGGGGAGACAAGTTTGCCGGCATCCTTCCTCCCGGGACGCTGAGGATCCGGATTGAGCCACAACTCGTGCGCACGGAAGAGATCCGCACGTTCCGCTGGGAAATCCTCTGAAATAACGTGAAGATCCTTTCCCTAGACTCCTCATCACCGGTCGCCTCGGTTGCCTTCGTTTCCTTCATTAAAGGAACACCGGAAATTCTCTTTGAGAAGCAGACTCCCCATGCGCGATCCGACTCCGCTGCGCTCTTCGAGGGGTTGCGGGATGCCGTGGAGAGATGTGGCCTGCCCGATGCACTCTGCGTGGGACTTGGTCCCGGGTCGTATAATGGCCTGCGTGCAGGAATTGCGGCCGCCAGAGGGTTCGCCACGGCGCGGAATCTCCCGCTTTATGCCATTCCGTCACCCTTGGCACTGCATGGGCCTGATGAGGGCTTCTGGGCCCTCGGGGATGCGCGGGGAGGCCATTACTGGATAGCGCGGATTCAACTGGGGGTATTCGTGGAAGAACCTCGGCTACTTTCTCCCGCAGAGACACTGAGTCATCTGCACTCGCATGCCAACCTGCCCGTACTTGGGTCGGCTGTATTGCCTGAAATCGGAAACCTTCTCATAGAAACCCCAAGCGCCGTGCGACTTGCAATCCTTGCGGAAAAGAACGATCCCTCTTTCATTGTCTCGGGAACTCCCGAGCCAATCTACCTGAAGCCTCCCCACATCACCCCGCCAAGAGCCACAGCCACCGTACCATGAGCGCACGGATTCTTTTTCCTATCCTGCTTTGCTTTCTTGCTCTCGTCTTGCCGTCAGCGGCGCAGATGAACAATGGGACGAATGCCCCCGTCGAGGAGAATCCAAAACCCACATGGGAGACCCAGAAGCAGGCCCGTACCTTCCAGCTTGGAATTCCCGCCCCGAGAGGTCAGATCACCGACAGGAATGGCTACCCGCTAGCCCAGAGTCGCCTCAGTTACAACCTGGCGCTTCAGTTCCCCACACCTCTTGACTGGAGCGAAGCCAAGGTTCTGGCTTTTGCTCGCCAACACATCACGTTCGCCAAGGGGTTCCTTGGACGCCAGATCTTGCTGCGTGATCAGGCTATCCTCAATCATTACCGCAACCGCGGACTCCTACCGCTGACTCTGCTCGAGGATCTGCAACCCGAGGAACTGGCCGCCGCTAGACGCGGCCTCACGAGTGCACTGGTGCTCCAGCAGGTCTATGCCCGCATCTACCCCAATGGTCAGCTTGCCTCACACATTATCGGCTACACTGGTAAGGAAGCTCCGCTTTCCATCCGTCCGATCGAGAACAAGGATCTCATCTTCACCGAAAGCGAGGGACGCGAGGGGATCGAGCAAACCTTCGACTACCAGCTCAAGGGGCACCCTGGCAGCATCCATGTCACCTACGATGCGGAGGGGCGGAAGACCTCAGAGAGGATCGCCCAGCCTCCCGTTCCCGGCGATAACGTGATCACGACCATTGATCAGAATCTGCAGCGCATCTGCGAAAAAGTCCTGAGCGAGAATTGCAAGCGCGGCGCCATCGTGATGATCGATCCCTGGACCGGTGAAATCCATGCCATGGCCTCCTGGCCCGAATACAATCCTAACCACTTCGTTCCCATCCTGAATCCTGAGATCTACCGACAACTCAGCGAAGATCCCTCCACACCCTTGCTACCGCGCGCCTATCGATCCGCTTACCCTCCCGGCTCCACCTTCAAGACATTTGTCGCACTCTCCGGGTTCCAGTCAGGCAAGCTCACCGCAAGCGATATCTACAGCGGTCCCACTGCAATCGATATCGGCAACTTCACCTTTCACAACTGGAAGAAGACCAGTGCGGGTCGTCTGAATTTTGTCGAAGCACTCACTCAATCCTGTAACACATGGTTCATTCAGGCCGGCATCAAGATCGGGGCACCAAATATCATCACCTGGACCGAACGTCTGGGACTCGGGAAGAAGACAGGCATCCCGCTCAAAGCCGAATCGGGCGGTATCATTCCCACCGATGAATACATGCTTCGCACCCAAAAGAGGAAGATCCTGAAAGGCGATGTTGCTAACATGAGTATAGGTCAGGGAGCCATCGTTGTCACTCCCCTCCAGATGGCCCAGGCTTACGGTGTCATCGCTTCGGGGGGACAATATCACCAGACACGGCTTGTGAAGCAGATTCAGGGCATCGATAACAAAGTTGTCTCAGCCTACCCTGACCGATTCCGGGATGACCTCCAGATCAAGCCCGAAGATATGGAGACTCTGAAAAAAGCTCTCGTAGCCGTAACCGAAGATGGACAGGGGACAGCCCATCACGCGCAGGTGAAGGGATATCATGTCGCCGGAAAGACCGGCACCGCCCAATGGGGAGGCGGGGGGGACAAGGAGAAGCAGCGTACCGCCGCATGGTTTGCAGGGTTCGTTCCCGCCGAGAACCCCCAGTATGCTTTTGCTGCCGTCTATGAGGGAGAACCCGGTGATAACAACATCCATGGGGGCAGCCACGCCGCACCGCTAATCGGTAAAGTCCTCCAGGAGGTCTATGGCTCGAAAGAGGAAAAGGAATCGAAATCCACCGACTCTCCCGACCAGTCCGATAAGGATAAGGAAGAGAAGTCTAAGGATCATGAACAGCCCGAGACGGATCAGTCGAACTAGCCATGCCACAGAAGTGGCATTCAGGGATTTAGGCTATAGGTGTTTAGACTATTAGGACAAAAGAAAATATCCTGCATAGAGGAAGTTGTAACGGATGCGAATCAACAGCCAGATAATCAAACACTGATACCGCAGGGCAAATTCAGATCTCGTAACGTTGCTGCAAGTAAGCAAACCGTCCATCAGGACTCCTTAAGTTCAGACGTCCTGTCCACTTGTGGATAAAGGAGAGCTTTTTAGATGTCGTAGAAATTCCTAGTTCATCGATAAGAAGTGTCTCCACAAGAAACGACAGGCTGATATTCTTCATGAGGGCCAGTTCTTTGGCTCGTTCTAGAATTATTGAATCAATTGTCAGGTCGATATTCATTTCTATTCCAATTTAGTATCTCTGCGCCTCTGCGTCTCCGCGCGAAATAAAATTTCTTACCTCCGTGACTTGGAAGTCACTCCAAGGATCTCGTAAAGACGGTTTAGAATGCCTTGTGCCATCGAAGAGGAATGACGGGCCATACTGCTCGTCATCGAACGTTTTGGGGCAATGGAGGCGGATCTCTTGAGTGCAGCCCATTGCCAGAGCTCATCGGTGGATCGGATGGTGGACTTGGTGGCGGTCTTCATGGTGGTGGTTGGTGATGTTTTCATTGCTTATTGAGGAAGATGGGTACGGATCAGAGCGCGGAAGACTCCTTGGATCAGGAGTTCCCGAGCAGGAATAAGATCGGGATAGAGCGGGTTCTCAGCACGAAGGAAGGGAATACCCCCCTCCACGAGGTAGCGCTTCAGCGTCACCTCGCCGTCGATCAGGGCGGCAACGATATCGCGGTTTCGAGGTTCTGCATGCTCCAGGATCACGACATCGCGATTCAGGATCCCAGCACCGATCATGGAGTCTCCCCTCACCTCCAGGGCGAAAGTCTTCGCATTCCGGGGAATCTTGATCGTCTCCGGATCTACGGTAATGCAGCGATCCACATCCTGCTCCTGGCCCTCGGGGATACCGGCAGGAATCATTCCGTAAAGGGGTACTTCGAGAAGTTCCAGACGGGACTTCCTACCACCACGATCGGGCAGAATGATATTCCTCGAACGCCCTGCCTCGCGACGAATGGCCCCTTTCTTTTCCATGAGATCCAGATGACTCGCCACGGTAGCCGGGGAGCTGAATCCAAAACGGGCCATGATCTCACGCACCGAGGGAATACCTCCCCTCTCCTCCGCGCAGTCGCGGATGAAAGAGAGGATTTCGCTCTGTCGTGAGGTGAGATTCATGCTGAAATTCATATACCGTTCATTTGTTCGGTATATGAAACCAAAAGGGTCTGCAAGGAGTTTTTACAAAAAAACAAACTGGGATTACCTATTCAGGCCTGCCTGCTCGGCCAAGCCCTCAATCGGATTGAAGTCGGATGCATGGTAGGAACTCCGCACCAAGGGACCGCTCGCCACATGAGTGAATCCCTTCTTCCTAGCGATCTCTCCGTAGAGATTGAAGGTCTCGGGGGTGATGTATTCGATAACCGGCAGATGCTGAGGACTGGGGCGGAGATACTGGCCCATGGTGAGCACGCTGACATTAGCCTCACGCAGGTCATCCATGGCCTGGAAGATCTCGTTCTCCTCCTCGCCAAGACCAAGCATGATACCGCTCTTGGTCACCATTTTTTGATCACGTGAATCGGCAAGAGCGCGGGCGCGCTTAAGGAAATCCAGCGAGAGGCGGTACTTTGCCCGGGAGCGAACCATCGGAGTGAGACGCTCCACAGTCTCGAGGTTATGATTGAAGATATGGGGAGCCGCATCGACGACAATCTGTAGGGAAGAGTCCTTGCCATTGAAATCAGGCGTCAGGATCTCAATGATGACCGAGGCATCCATGTCCCGGATCGCCTGGATCGTGCGGGCAAAATGCTCCGCGCCGCCGTCGGGAATGTCATCGCGGGCAACGGCAGTGACAACGACGTGCTTAAGTTTCATCCGACGGACCGCCTCGGCGACCCGCTCCGGCTCATCCTCCTCCAGGGCATAGGGCTTGGCCGTGTCGACCGCACAAAATCCGCAAGCGCGCGTGCACCGGTCTCCAGCAATCATCATGGTGGCCGTCCCACCACTCCAGCACTCCCACCGGTTCGGGCACTGGGCGCTCTCACAGACCGTATGAAGGCGGAGATCGGCGATCATCGCCTTGGTCGAGAAAAAGACAGGATTCGACGGAAGGCGTACTTTGATCCAGTCGGGCTTACGCTCCTGATGGAGAGCTGGATCGATCTTCGGAATTGCCATGGAGTGAAAGGATAAAGGAATGAAAAAGTGAACGTAGAAAAAATCGCGCAGAGGCGCTGAGACGCAGAGAGTATTAAAATGAGGGAAAATGAAATTGGCACCAAAATAATTGAAACTGCCATTGCGGTTCATCGGGAGCTCGGACCGGGACTCCTGGAAACCGTCTACGAAATCGTGCTGTGCCGGGAGTTGAATGAGGCAGGACTGAAAGTGGAGAGGCAATCTTAAAGAGTGGCATCACGCGTTGTGTGAATGGCCTAGAAAAATAATTCTCTGCGCCTCCGCGCCTCTGCGGGAGAATCAATCGAGGCTTATTTACCTCCCAAGGGGCTCACAGCGATCTTGGCGACATCGGGTGAGATTCCCCGATCCCGGAGCATACGCTCCGCCTCTTCGCGATCAGCCCAGTCTAGGTGAGTATGACAGACTACCTCCCACTGACGGAGCATTTCGAGGTTCAGCTTGTCCAAACGCGGCCTGATTTCGGAGGCAAGGTCGAGGGGCTTGATCTTCGGCACATCGATACCTGAATGCCACCCGGCGATTAGTTCCTCCTGATAGCGGCGTGAGGCGGCGATCTGGGGAATGAACAACCTGATCACCTCTTCGGAGGTTAGGCCCACCTGCCTTCCGGCGACCTTCAGATCGGTCAGCATCCGTGCCTCCCGTATGCGATCGGCGACAGGAATCCCAGCCTGGCATTTGCTCCAGGCAACCTCACGTGACAACTGGAGTCTCTGGATTATGAGGGTCACCAGAGGATTGAGACGCTCATCAACGGCGGCTATCCCGCTGGTGGGAAAAGCCGCAAGCAAAAGGCAGACGCAGAGCAGGAGTAACCTGTGCAAAATCATGAATACTGAAGGAAATCTTAAGAAAACCTTAAGGAAATGACTTATTGCTTCCATTGCTTCCGTAAGCACCGCGATTCGCTAGGGCACGGTGGAGCGTAATCTGATCGGCCTGATCGACACCGCCGCCAGCGGGTAATCCCTGTGCGATCCGCGTCACGTGGACGCCGGTGGGTGCAATCATCTCAGCCAGATAATGGGAGGTGGCCTCACCCTCGACATCGACACCAAGAGCCAAGATCACTTCGGAGGGACGCTCATCTCCGATACGCTCAAGCAACTCACCAATCCGGAGTTGCTCAGGCCCGATGCCATCCAGAGGTGAGAGTTTCCCACCGAGAGCATGGTAACGCCCGCGAAAGACCCCAGTTCGCTCCAACGGTAGGATATCGGTAGCCGTCTCCACGACACAGAGTTCGCGTCCCGCACGAGCCTCGTCCAGGCAGAGAGAGCACTCATCAGACTCGGCGAAGAATCCGCAAAGACGGCAGGTTTTCAGACTCTCGCGAGCTTTGGAAACTGCCGCGATCAGCTGCTCGGACTTAGCGTCGGGGGAACGCATCATCCAGAGGGCGATCCGCTCGGCGCTCCGGGGACCAATCCCGGGAAGCCTCCGAAACTGGCGGACCAGTTCGCGGAAAGATTCGGGATAATCGAGATGGGACACGGAACGGGAAAAGGATGAAACCTGAAGTCTGAAACCTGAAATTGAGAATAAAGAATAATCGCTATCCGAGTGTGGAGAGTTTTTCCCAAAGCTCTTTCTGGTCAGGTGTCAACGATTCGGGAATTGAAATCTCAATCACCGCGTAGAAGTCCCCACGAGCCTCCTTGCCCGGAAGCCCTCTCCCCGGAATGCGAAACTGGCGGCCATTCTTCGTGCCTGCAGGGATCTTAAGCTTAGCTCTCCCATCAGGAGTAGGAATGGTGAGTTCACCACCGAGTACCGCCTGCCAGGGAGGAACATCGGCCTCGTAATAAATATCAGATCCCTCGAAGCGGTAATCAGGGTGCTGCTGGAGCTTAACCCGTAGGTAGAGATCACCTGCCTCGCCGCGCGAACCTCCCGATCCACCCTGACCGGCAAGACGGATACGCTGCCCCTCGCGGACACCCTTCGGGATCTTGACGGTGTAAGTCTGGATGTCCGGAGAGTTCCCCTTGCGGAAAGAGATCTGACGGGTGGCCCCGTGCAGTACCTCCTCTAGCGTCACCAGGATATCGGCCTCGACATCGCGACCACGCTGAGGAGTCTCCTCGAAATCGACTCCGCCGCCGCCGCCGCTGAATCCCCTGCCTCGCCGTGTGCCGAAGAACTGCTCGAAGAAATCGCTGTAACCCGTCCCTCCAAAGTGAAACTCCGAGGCATCGCCTCCGCCTCCATAACCACCACCAAATCCACCAGAACCAGTACCTCCACGCCCCCCACCACCACCGGGCGGGAACCCATTGCCGGCATGCTGCCAGTTGGCTCCGTATTCGTCGTACTTCTTACGCTTTTCGGGGTCGCCTAGGACCTCGTAGGCCTCATTGATCTCCTTGAACTTCTCCTCAGCGGCCTTCTTGTCCTTAGCCAGATCGGGGTGATGCTTACGGGCAAGTTTACGAAAGGCGCTCTTGATCTCGTCAGCGGAGGAGGTCTTTGCGACTCCTAGGGTTTCGTAATAATCGCGGAACTGTGCGGCCATGGTGAGGTATTTACTTCTAATCCCAATTCGGCCGCCTGACAATCTCGCCGAAAAATTGATCGAATCCGCAAGCCGCTAACTCAACAAAGGACGGGACTTTTTGTTGCATGGATCGCAGGGAGTGTTAGGAGATAGATTATGCAGATGAGCGCACAAATACTCGGCACCCACCCTATTCTGGCCTTTGGTATCCCGAGTGGCCCTGACCTGATCATCCTGTTGGTGATCGTCTTGGTTCTCTTCGGCGCAAAGCGCCTGCCGGAACTCGCCCGCGGTTTCGGCCAGAGCGTGAATGAATTTAAGAAGGCAAAGGATGAGTTCGACAAGGAAGTGGCAAAACCATCCATATCTCCTGCGGCTCCAGTTGTTCCAGTCGCTCCAGTCACTCCCACGATCGTCGCATCCACTCCCGTCGCCTCCGCGGAATCCCATCCAGCCTCTCCCTCTTCGACTCCTGCTCCCATCAAGGACGAGCAGAAGCCTGCCTGAAGATCGAATCGTTAGAATCGTCAGCATCATCAGCATCGATAGAGAGATCTAAGACAGGTTCATGAAGACGATCTCTGCGCTAGGGATCGTCTTTTGTTTTTTCAGTTCTACAGGTCCGCTCCATGCCGAAGGGACGAACGGATTCCGGATCGCCTCCTACAATGTGGAGAACTACATCACCATGCCGCGTCGGGTCGACGGCAAGCTTCGGGCTAAGGCTGGCAAGCCGGAATCCGAGCGGGATGCGGTAGTCCGCATGATCGGATTAATCAGGCCCGATGTTCTGGGCCTGGAAGAGATGGGGGAGCCGGGGCAATTCTCAGACCTGCAAAGGCGTCTCCGCAAAGCAGGTCTTGACTTCCCCTACAGCGAGTATCTGCAGGCAGGCGATACCAGTCGTCATGTTGCACTGCTAAGCCGCACCCCGATTGTGGAGCATCATTCTCAGAATAATCTGCCGCTCAGGGTGAACGGGATGACCTTGCTCAGTCCTCGCGGTATTCTGGATGTCACGGTGGAACCCGTTCGAGGAGAGAAGATTCGTATTCTCTGCGTCCATCTGAAGGCCAAGTTGGAAGTTGCGGAATACGATCAGGCAGACCTTCGATTAGCCGAGTCGCAGTATCTCGGGCGTTATGTGAGGGACATCCTGCGCACGGATCCCTCGGCACGTCTTGTCATGATGGGTGACTTTAATGACACGAAGAATGAAAAAGCGATCTGGCAGATCATGGGCAAACCGGAGTGGCCAGATAGCCTGAAGGCCCTGCCCCTTGCAGACGACCGCGGGGAATTCTGGACGGAATTCTGGTCATATGCCGATGTCTACTCGCGCATTGACTACATTCTGGTCTCCAAGAAACTGGAGGGAGAGATTGATTCTGCTCAGTCAGGCATAGCCCGTCCGTCCTTCTGGAACGAGGCGAGCGATCATTGTCCCATCTATCTCACACTAAGAAATCCGACGACACCGTCTCCCGCCATCACCGCCCCAACCATTCCATGATGATACCCTACAGACGAGTGCTCTTGCTGATGATCGGTACAGTCACACTACCCATTCTACAAATTGGTACCCTGCATGCCGACTGGTCACGGGTGACCGATCTGGACCAACCGGTGACGCGACTCTCACCCGATCCCCGGAAGGCAAAGTTGGCCATGAAGGCTCACTTCGAGGCGCAGATTGCAGCCAATGAAGCCTTCCTCAAGGAGGTCTCATCATCATCCAAGGATCCCCATATCTACGAAGCCAAAGTACGAATCGCCGTGGCGCAGGCTAAGCTGGCTTCGCTGTACGGCAACCCTTCCGCAATCACTGAAGCACTCGAGAAACTGAAAATCTTGGAAAAGCAGGCTCCTGATGATTCCCAACATGCCGAGACGATGTTTCGCCGTCTCTCCCTCCAGTGGCAGAATCTCGGCGATACAGCCGACCAGCGTCGCGAGAACGCGACCACCTACGCTCGCCTGTTTGCGACGGAATTTCCCCAGGATCGACGGGCCCCACGCCTCCTGGCAGAGGCAGCCGCGCTCTGCGACAACCATCCAGAAGAGAAAGCCAGGCTCATCGAGCAGGCTCTAACCCTGAGCAGGGAGGAGAGCCTCACACAGCGCCTTCAGGATGACAGGAAACGACTTTCACAGCTGGGTAAGCCATTGGATCTTAGTTTCACCACCACGGAGGGGGAGCAGTTTAACCTCTCCAAGGAAAAGGGACATGTCGTTGCCCTGATCTTCTGGTCTGCAGAATCAGCCCCCTGCCTAGTCTGGATGCAGTATTTCTCACGGTATGCAGCCGAGATTCCGGCACTGAAAGTCGTGACAATAAGCCTCGACCGGGATCGCACCGATCTGCGCTCGGCAATGCAGTCCTTGAATGTCACCTGGCCCACTTTCTTTGACGGCAAGGGATGGGATAACACGATCGCCCGACGCTTCGGCATCAACACCATCCCCACACTCTGGCTGATCGACCGCAAGGGATGCCTTCAGGCGCTCAATGCCCGCAATGATTACCAGCTGAAGATTAGCGGCTTACTTCAGCAGAAATAATCCTCAGATTATCTTTTTTTCTTGGCCCGATAGTTGCTCTCCTCAGTCATCCCTTCTTCCCGTGTGGAACTGGGAACTGACTTTCATCCCCATCATGTGGCATTATCCTTCCCCAACTCTCCCATGCTGCTGAACAACTATCAAACGGAAGACTTTTTTGACGAAATGTTCACGGAGGGAGGGCATGGTGTCCGACCCCACTACCAGCGCGTCGCTGATCGACTCCAGTCACTGGATAGCGGAGAGCATCGGCGCAAGCAGACTGCAGTCGATCTAGCCTTCATGCGTGGAGGTGTCACCTTCACGGTCTACAACGACGATCAGGGGACCGAGCGGATCTTTCCCTTCGATCTCGTGCCCCGTGTCATCCCGGACACAGAGTGGCAGCGGATCGAGAAGGGCCTGATCCAGAGGATCACCGCCCTAAATCTCTTCCTGCACGACATCTATCACGACCAGAAGATCCTCAAGGACCGGATCATTCCCCCTCACTACATCCTCGGGGCAAAGCATTTCCGCCGTGAGTTCATGGGATTCAATGTCCCTAAAGATATCTATGTCCACGTCTGCGGCACCGATCTGATCCGCGACCGCGATGGGAACTATCTCGTTCTGGAGGATAATCTCCGCTGCCCCTCGGGTGCCAGCTACATGCTCGAGAACCGCGCGGCTCTCAAGCGTGCCTTCCCCGATCTCTACCGCAATGCCCGCGTGCAACCGGTAGACAACTACGCAGCCGACCTTCGCAAGGTCCTCCAGTATGTTTCTCCCCCATCGCTCGGGAGTGTACAGCCGAATGTCGTTCTAATGACACCGGGCGTCTTCAACAGCGCCTACTTCGAGCATGCCTTCTTGGCACGCCAGATGGGCATTCCCATCGTCGAGGGACGCGATTTGGTCGTCCGGGATGCACGCGTCTACATGCGTACGACCTCGGGACTCGTTCCCGTCGATGTCATCTACCGCAGGATCGACGATGACTTCCTTGATCCCACTGTGTTCCGCCCAGACTCTCTCTTGGGAGTTCCCGGCCTCGTCCATGCCTACCGCTCGGGCAATGTAAGCCTCGCGAACAGCATCGGCACCGGCGTGGCCGATGACAAGGTGGTCTACTACTTCGTTCCAAAAATCATCAAATACTACCTCGGCGAGGAGCCGATCCTGCCGAATGTCGATACGTTTCTGGCAAGCGAGCCGCAGGACCGAGGCTTCATCCTGGAGAATCTCGGAAAGCTCGTGGTCAAGTCGGCCAATGAAGCGGGCGGCTATGGCATGCTCATGGGTCCCTGGGCTAGCAAGGAGGAGATCGAGAGTTTCCGCGAGCAGATCCTGGCTAATCCCCGCAACTTTATCGCCCAACACCCGATCTCTCTCTCGCGACACCCCACCTGGTGCAACACCGAGACGGGAGGTGGATTCGAAGGGCGCCATGTCGATCTGCGTCCTTATATCCTTTATGGAGAAAAGATCACCGTTACTCCCGGGGGCCTCACCCGCGTGGCGCTCCGCAAGGGATCACTGGTTGTCAATTCCTCCCAAGGCGGTGGCTCCAAGGATACCTGGGTGCTCCATGGTGATTCCTAGTTAAACGATCCTCTCGAGCACTCTCTTTTCCGCATGAGCGAAACTTTTATCCCCACGGCTCAGAAGCCGATTTCGAATCGGCGCGACAGCCTTGTCATGCTCTCCCGCGTGGCAAATTCCCTCTACTGGATGAGCCGCTATATCGAGCGCTCGGAGAATGTCGCCCGCCTGCTCGACGTAAATCTCCAGCTGATGCTGGATTTCGCGGACTTCGATGACGATCAGCTCGAGAAACACTGGCTTCCTATTCTTTGCTCGGCCGGCAATGAGAAGACCTTCTTCCAGCTATACGAGAAAGCCGATAGCGAAAGCGTCACCGAGTTTCTGACCTTCCGGGAAGAGAATCCCAACTCCATCATCTCCTGTCTCTTCTCCGCACGTGAGAATGCGCGTCAGGTCCGTGATCAGATCTCCCTGGAGATGTTCGAGACGCTCAACGAGTGCTACCTTTTCCTGAAGTCGAGTAACGCCCGAGAGGTATGGCAGACGGGAGCCCATGAATTTTACGAGCAGATCAAAAAATACTCCCACCTCTTCCAGGGACTCACCGGATCGACCTTCACCCGCAACGAGGGGTACGAGTTTATCAATCTCGGCAAGTTCCTGGAGCGCGCCGACAAAACCTCGCGCATCCTCGATCTGAAATACCATATCCTACTCCCCAGCGTGGCGGATGTGGGAGGAGCCGTGGATGCGGCACAGTGGCAGGCAATCCTTCGCTCGGCCAGTGCTCTGGAGGCTTACCGCCGTTTTCATGTCGAGGACATCCTTCCGAAGAAGGTGGCGGAGTTTCTCATCTTCTCAACCACCTTCCCCCGATCGATCCGTGCCTGCATGCAGCATCTCGACGAGGATCTGCACCGCCTGAGTGGGAAGGAACGACGCGAATACAAGAGCCCGGAGGAACGGGCATTTGGAAAGCTCCTTTCTGACATGAACTTCATGACCATCGAGGAGATCCTTGATACCGGTCTCCATCAGTTTCTCGAGCTCATCCAGACCACGCTGGATCAACTCGACGACCACATCTACCGAGAATACATGCACCATCCGCCAGTGGATAACCAAGCGGAAATCCTTCTTCATCAACAGCAGATGCAGCAACAGCAATGATTTCCCATTCTTCCCCAACGCCGGAAGTTAAAGGAGCGAAGGTTCCATGGACGGAGCCGATCCTTCTCTCGATCTCCCATCTCACTCGTTACACCTACGAGGGAGCGGTGCAGGATAGCTTCAACGAGGCACGCCTGCAGCCGATCACCGACACACTTCAGCAATGCCGGGATTTTCGCTTCACGATCGATCCGACCTCCTCGGTTCGTGACTATCCCGATTTCTACGACAACTGCGTTCATTACTTCGATGTCCCTCAACCTCATGAATCACTCGAAGTCTTGGCAGAATCCGAGGTTCAGACCATCACCGAGACGCGAGGCCCCGTTCCCGAAGCGGGACTAAAGAGCCTGGAAGACCCCTCGGTGAGGGAGCAGAACTTCGACTTCCTGCATGCCTCGGAATTCGTCTCTCTGGAGGCCGATGTCTGGAGAGAAGCAGTTGACGCGCTGCCCGGTGGAGTCAGCAATGTCTGGCAGGACACCGCGACGATCGGCGAATATATCCATCGCAACTACAAGTACACCCCGCTTTCCACCAACGTGAACACCCGCGCCATCGAGGTGATCAAGAGGAAGCAGGGCGTCTGTCAGGACTTTGCCCACCTGATGCTCGGAATCTGCCGGACTCACGGCATTCCCGCCCGCTACGTCAGTGGCTATTTCCTTAACCAGCACAAGCTCCCCGGAGAGATCGAGGCCAGCCATGCATGGCTCGAGGTCTTCATCCCCGGCTACGGTTGGAAGGGCTACGATCCGACCCATCGACGAGAGGCTGATACCCGCTATGTGAAGCTGGCGGTGGGACGTGACTACGGTGACATTCGTCCCGTGGGAGGAACCTTCCGTGGGAAGGGAACGCGCAAGATGGTCGTCGAAGTCTCCGTCCAGCGGATCTCGTAGGAGATCGGTAATTGGGGGATGGAGGGCATCTCGCGCAGAGGCGCAGAGAACCGAAGAAATCAGGAAACTAACCCTCGGCCCTCTTCCTAATCCAGCGGGCTTTTCACCGCGATTACCGGCTAGTTGAGCACATGGGAGAGCAAGCTTTGTGAAAATCTGGCCCACCTCTCATCCCACTGCGCATCGTATTTAGGCGAACTCTGTGGCTCCTTGGAAATCAACGATTTATCAATCTTTTTCAAGTTAGCACATGTGATTGATTATTGCAGTATAATGACATGTCATTCTGAAATACGTTCGGCAAAAATGAAATAAGGCGGAAGAATCACCAATGAAGGCCCTCACGCGACGAGTATTCATCACCACCGCATCCGCGGCAGTATTCATAGCGGCTTTCGGCAATCGGCTCTTCGCAGAGGAGAAATCAGCCAAGCAACCCAATATCCTGTTTCTTGTCGCGGATGACCTGAGATGGAACAGCACCGGATTCGGCGGAGATCCGCTGGTACAAACACCGAACCTGGATCGGCTCGGGGCGGCGGGCGTCATATTCAACCGGGCGGCCGTCACCACCTCGATCTGCATGGCCAGCCGTGCCAGCATGTTAACTGGCCAATGGCTCAGTCGCATGGGCGGTGCGCGGGTCACACCGCAAACCTGGAAGGACACGTGGCCCGCTCAACTTCGGGCTGCCGGTTACTATGGCGGCCACATCGGCAAGATTCACGTGAGCGGACAGAGCGCTTCCGGCTATGACTTCTGGGCGGGGCGAAATGGCCCCTACCATTGGCTGAAAGGCAACGGCGCCGAGGGCGGGGGCATTCACAGCATTCAAAAGGACACGGACGAAGCGCTGCGATTCCTGGACAAGCGGCCGAAGGACAAGCCTTTCTTCCTGCAAGTCGCCTACACTGTGCCACATGCGGAAGACCACGACCCGAAACAATACCTTCCGATGCCACAAGAAGATGCGCTTTACGCCGCTCGCGCCGTGCCCGTGCCGGAAACTGTGGCCCCTGAATACTGGCTACGGCTGCCGCCGTTTTTCCGTGAGGCTAGGAATGAGAGCCGGGCTCGCTGGACGAAGCGCTTTGATACGCCGGAGAAATATCAGGAGATGGTCAAAAACTACTACCGCCTCATCAGCGGCATGGACCGCAGCATCGGGACTATTCTCGAGGCCTTGCGCGCCGGGGGCGTCTCCGACAACACCGTGGTCGTCTTTATCGGTGATAAATGGCTACTTCCTCGGGAACATGGGTTAGCGGACAAATGGTATGCCTATGAGGAAAGTTTGCGGGTGCCATTGCTTATCTACGATCCGCGGTTGCCGGCAGAAGGTCGCGGGAAGCGTTGTGACAACTGGGTGCTGAATGTGGATATCGCGCCAACGTTTTGCGCTATGGCTGGTGTGAAGGCACCCGCCGCAATGCAGGGCTGTGACATCACCCCCCTCCTGCACGGACAGACACCTGCCGCCTGGCGAACGGATTTTCTGTATCAGTTTAAATGGTACAGCGAAGTCATCCCGGCATCCGAAGCCGTTTGCAGCAAAGATTGGAAATACATCCGCTGGGTGGGACACCGCACCGAGGAGCTCTTCGATCTTCGCAATAATCCCTTGGAAACCCGGGATCTCTCGAAAGATCCGGCACATGCCGCCGACCTCGCCCGCCTGAGAGCCCGGTGTGACGAGTTGAAGAGGGAAGTGGGCGGCTCGACGCTGCAAGATTTAACCAATATGCCGTATGGCGTGAAGGAAAAAATAAGTGATGCCACCGGAGAATCTCAGGTTGTTTCTAACGGTCGACTTTGGCGCCGTGTGGAATGCTCAACGCGTTTGAAGAGTACAAGTGACGACCTTTTAGTTGATAATTATGAAGGGTCTTATGTAGTTGATGGGGTGCTGATGGGGTATAAGTCCCTAATCAGCAATGAAGAACAGATATTCAAAAGGTGCGCACGTTTCTGAGGCCCG
>JAPJNA010000031.1 GCA_026461395.1 Chthoniobacterales bacterium
CCCCCCCCCCCCCCCCCCTCGACCATGAACGACTCTCCGGATCTCTTCGACCCGGAAGATCCAACCCCTACGCACGATCAGCCTCTACACCCTGATCACTCAGAACAGACCACGGCGACCATCCCCAAATCGTGGGTGAAGTTCATTATTGGACTCTTTCTTCTGCCTGTTGCGCTGATCCTAACCGAGACCTTCTTCAAGGCCTTCACCACCTCCGTTCAGCATGGCCTCTTAGCCACCCAATCTTTCGGCTGTTTCGCCGCCGGGATGATCCTTTTTGGTATCCTGTTCTTTATCGTTCCCCGAGAGATCCTGATGTGGCCCTATGTCTTCGGACACGAGATAACTCATGCTATCTGGGTGAAAATCTTCGGAGGTAATGTCGCCGATCATTTTCATGTCAGCCTGGACGGGGGCCACGTCCTCACCGACAGGGTGAATACCTGGATCGCTCTCGCCCCATACTTCTTCCCCCTTTACAGCCTTCTGGTCGTGACCCTCTACGGGGCGGCATCCTTGGCGGCAGATCTCAGCCATTACCGCTGGGTGCTGTTTCTCCTGCTGGGATTCACCCTCGCTTTTCACCTCGTCTTCACTTGCCTCCTGATCGCCAAGGGCCAGCCGGATCTTCACTACGGAGGAACGTTTTTTTCCCTACTAATCATCTACCTGATCAATCTCCTGATCATCACCGGACTGCTACTGCTAACGGGAAAGGAGATTTCCCTGACTTCACTTGGTCATGATTTCGTCGAGAACATGATCAGCTTTGTGGAAATCACCCGTATGATCATGACATGGATCGCGGACTGGATCGGCGACCTTTGGAAAGGATTCGGCTACGGCAGATCCTAAGGATCCCTAAGCCCCAATCGCAGAAGTCAGAGCGGAAGCGATCTTGTCGGCGGCAGCATTGATCACCACCTCGTCCGGACCTTCGATCAGCAGGCGGACTTTCGGCTCGGTCCCGGAGTAGCGGAGAAGAACACGCCCCTTCCCCGAGAGGGCTGCTTCTGTTTCTGAAACCAGACGGGCGACTTCTGAAAGCGACTCAAGAGGGGGCTTCTCCTTCACCCGCAGGTTGCGCTGAGCCTGTGGGTATTTCTTGAGGCAACGGCGGAGTTCACTGAGCGGCTTGCCACTCTCCGTCATGATACGAAGGACTTGGAGAGCCGCAATAAGACCATCTCCTGTCGTACCGTGATCGCGAAAGATCAAGTGGCCGCTCTGCTCGCCGCCGATCGAGAAGTTCCCGGCGCGCATCGCTTCGACCACATAGCGATCACCAACGGCCGTTCTGATCACTTTACCGCCGGCAGCGGCAATTGATTCATCGAGCCCAAAATTGCTCATCACCGTGGCAACCAGTGTCTTCCCAGCAAGCGTTCCACGCCGGAGGGCATCCAGCGCCGTCATGGCCAGAATCTCATCCCCGTCAACGACCTCTCCCTTTTCGTCGCAAAGAACAAGCCGGTCGGCATCCCCATCGTGCGAGATGCCGATTTGAGCACCTGTCTCTTTTACCAAACGACTGATCTCATCGTCATGAGTGCTTCCGCATCGGTCATTGATATTCATGCCATTGGGCTCCGCATGAAAAACAAAGAGGGTTGCCCCGAGATCCTTTAGAACCTGAGGGGTCGTCTGAAACGAAGCCCCGTTAGCGCAATCAACAGCGATTTTCAGGCCGTGAAGCGATATTCCGGGGACGCTCGCCTTGGCCATCGCGCCGTAACGCTCTGAGGCATCGGGAATGATCGATGTGGTTCCGAGCGCCTCGCCTAGTGAGCGTTCATTATCAATCTCATCGGTCAGGATCAGAGCCTCCAAGCGTTCTTCCAAAGCGTCATCCAGCTTGTAGCCGTCAGCTCCGAAAAGCTTCAGCCCGTTATCCCCCGCAGGATTATGGGAGGCGGAGATCACGATCCCTCCGGCGGCATGGAGTTCCGTGACCAAACAGGCAACGGCAGGCGTGGGGATGATTCCCGTAAGTAGGACATCTGCACCGACCGAGTTAAGACCCGCGATGAGAGCTGACTCAAGCATCCCACCGGAGCACCGGGTATCGCGACCTATGACAAAACGGGGACGATCCGCACCCTTTCTCCTCATCAGGTAGCCGGCGGCTCGCCCCCATCTGAGCGCGATCTCGGGGGTGATGGGATGGCAGTTTGCAGATCCGCGGATGCCATCCGTTCCAAAAAGCTTTCTGACTGCCATGCGAGGGGAGCGTTATTTTTTTGAGCTGTGTACCTTGTGCACCGAGTGAGACATCCCAGTCTTCTCCTCAGAGTTCTGAGAGTTCTCCGAGGTGCGAGGCTTGTGTTCCGGTAAAGGGCCCAGGTTTTGATGAATGAGATACCAGAGCGCCGACCCCAGAAGCAGGCAGACTAGTTTCTCCTTCCAATTGTGTAGCAGGATCTTTCGCATGATTTTGTTCGCGGATCAGAAGTTGTGACAGGCGCTTCCGGAACCGCTCGACGTTGAGGTTGCGCTCGATGGCCCCCGAGTGACAAATCGAAACTTGGCCGCTCTCTTCGGAAATCACCAAGACGATGGTATCGCTCTCTTCGGAAAGCCCAAGTCCGGCACGATGCCGCAGTCCGATCGTTCGGTCGAGATCGTCGCGCTGGGTGAGGGGAAAAATGCAACCCGCCGCTACGATCCGATCGCCGCTCAGGATCACTCCACCATCATGGAGGACCGTCTTGGGTTGAAAAATCGTCAGCAGTAGTTCCTTGGAAAATTCGGCATCGATCTCGACTCCGCTCTCGGCCACGGACTTCAGGCTCAGATCACGCTCGAGCGCGATTAACGCCCCGAATCCTTTACTCGAGAGATCGAAGACCGTATCCGTGATCTCCTCGATGGCTTCCTTACGCTGAAGAGCCGTGGTGAAAAAGCGGTGACTGCCCAGCTCGTTCAAGGCACGGCGTAGTTCCGGTTGGAAAAGAACCACCAAAGCGATCGCCATGAAGACCGAGAAGCTTCGGAGAAGCCATCCAAGCACGACGAGATCCAGCACTTGGGAGATGAAAGTGAGCGTTAGGAAGACCAGCGCCAGGCCGATCAAGATTCGCGCCCCATGGGTGCCGCGCAGATAGAGATAAGTATAATAGAGGATCGTCGAAAGGATGAGAATCTCGAGTCCGGAGGTCCAATACGCCGCGATCAGCAACAGAGTCCTGTGAAAGAAATCAGTCATGACATCAGCGGTTCACTAAGAGAGCCTCTGCCATGCGGAGAGCCTCGAGGTGAGGTCGGACTTCATGCACACGGAAGAGCTTGGCACCCAGTGAGCGGGCAATCGCAGTCAACGCCAGACCAGATGAAAGACGATTGCCTGATGTGATCCCATCCTCTCCGCCGGAGACCTTGCCAAGAAACGACTTTCTGGAATGTCCGAGTAAGATGGGAGAGCCTATTTCCATTAACTTGGGGATTCCGCGGATCAACGCTAGGTTATGCTCCACGGTTTTTCCAAAACCAAGGCCGGGATCGAGAATGATAGCGGCGGAGTCCATGCCATAGCTTAAGGCCGCCTCACGGCGACCTGAAAGATATTTTGCCACATCGTTCACTACATCGTCCTGCGGATAGGAGGGATCGGCCTGCATGGTTTCAGGGGTTCCCTGCATGTGCATGAGAACCAGTCCGGCGCGGTTCTCGGCAACCACCTTTCCCATCCTGGGATCACCTGAGAGGGCGGTCACATCATTGATGATATCGGCCCCTTCACCCAGACAGGCCTCGGCCACAGAGGGCTTGGAGGTATCGACAGAAATAGGGGCATTAGTCCGAGCCCTCAGTGCCTTGATCACGGGCAAAACCCGCCGCAGTTCCTCCTCAGCGGAAACAGGAAGCGCTCCCGGTCGGGTCGATTCGCCACCGACATCGAGTAGTAAGGCTCCTTCCTCAAGAAGTTTTAGCCCATGCTCACAGGCCGCCAACGGATCCAGGAAGTTGCCGCCATCTGAGAAGGAATCGGGCGTAACATTGACGAGCCCCATGACAGCACCACGCAAGGAGAGATCCATCTCACGCCCGCGGAATCTCCAGAGCATCGCGTGCTATCCCTTCACTCGTAGAGAGACCGAGCGCCCGTGGGCATCGAGTCCCTCGATTTTGCAGAATGTCTCGATGATCGGAAGAGACTTTTTCAGGGAGACAGCATCGTATCGAACGATGCTGGTCCGGCGCTGGAACTGCTCAGCCGTGAGGCCGGCAAAGGCTTTCCCCGCTCCTCCAGTAGGAAGTTCGTGGCTCGGTCCCGCAAGGAAGTCCCCGGCAGCCACTGGGGAGATGTCGCCCAGGAAGATAGCACCGGCGGAGTTCAGCTTAGTAGCTAGCAACTCCGGCTTGCGCACAGCCAGAGAGACATGCTCTGCGGAGAATCCGTTAGCTATCTCCACCGCCTGAGCAAGGTCACGAACGAGGACAAGCACGGCATTGGCCATCGCCTTGGCGAGATGCTCAGGACGCGAGGAGAATGATGACTGCCGAGCAATCTCTTTCTGAACAGCCTTTATCAGCTTGTCGGAATCACTCAACAGCACGACCACACTTCCTATCCCGTGTTCGGACTGGGCCAGCAGATCGGCGGCCACCCAGGCAGGGTTGGCCTTAGCGTCAGCTATCACGAGGACCTCGCTGGGCCCGGGCAACAGATCAATGCCGACACGCCCGAAAACCTGACGCTTCGCCTCCACGACATACGCATTACCCGGCCCGAAGATCTTGGTGACGGGAGGGATGCTCTTCGTGCCATAGGCCAGAGCCGCGATCGCCTGGGCCCCACCCACGCGGTAGATTTCCGTAGCACCGCAAAGATCAAGCGCGGCCAGCAAGGCGGGAGCGACTGTTCCATCGGCCGCAGCGGGTGTCACTGCCACGATTTCAGGAACACCGGCCGCTTTCGCGAAGCCGCACGTCATGATCGCACTCGAGACAAGAGCGGCCGTGCCCCCCGGAATGTAGAGTCCGACCCGGGGAAGCGGATCGAAGCGTTCCCCCACAAGCGCCCCCTGCGCGTTCTTCATGGACCAGTTCTTGCGGAGGCTTTTTTTGGCAAAGGCGGTGACATTCGTGATCGATAGAGCCAGTGCTTTTTTGACCCCGGGAGTCAAGGAAGCCCGCGCCTTTTTGATCTCCTCCGGAGTGACTCGGATCTTGGCGGCCGTGATCTTAGGCCCACCGAATTTCAGCGTGTAGCTGAGAAGAGCCGTGTCCCCCTTCTTCCGGATATCGGCAATGATTTCCTCGACCGTCTTACGCACCTCGGCACGAGGTTCGGCCTGGCGGTCTAATTCGGCAAGGGTGCGGTCAAAGCCGCGATCTTTGTAGGAAATCAATCGCATCCTGAGATGCTACCGCAAGAATCCACCGGGGTCAAAACTCGTGCGAAATACTCACTTGGTCACGCCTCACTTTTATTTCCAGATCGGCCGACTGATCCAAAAGGGATTGGCCACATTGTCGCGGTAAGCCTGTAGGGAGGCGCGGGAAGAATTCACCCGCAGATTGCTGTAGGAGCCGTCACTATTCTGCCAGCGCTCGTGCCAGAAAATCGCGGCCTTGAGCCTTGGGTATTTGGCAATATTTCCCATCTCACGAAAGGCTTCCGCGATCCACGCTCCCTTGTCCTCACAGGGCTGATGGGATTCAGCGACGCCCCACTCGGTCAGCATGATAGGCTTATCGGGATCTAGGGCGCACATCTCCGCATAGGGCCACTCGAGCAAACTGGCAAAACCGCACCACTTACTATCCTCCAGATTGCTGGTCTGCTTGCCGTAGACGCTGAGACCAAGCCAGTCGACATACTTTGACCCAGGATAGTAGGCGGCCGGTTGGTTCCACGACAGGAAACCGGGAGGGTCTGAGTAGTTGTTGGGCTGGAAAACCCAGAGGACATTGGTTGCGCCTCGGGCACGCACACGGTCGACGACATGACGCCAAGCTTTCTTGAAGGTCTCCGGCCCTTCCCAGGTGGCAGGGTTCTTGATGTCTCCCTTACCGAACCAACTATTTTCGGGCGCGTTATCCGTTCCCGTGAGTTTAGCAAGCGCTCCATTGGCAGCAGTGGCAGTAGTGGCACGAGGTGCACTAGGGGATGAAGATAAGCCCGGTTTTTTCGGGGGTGCCGGATCTCGGGGACCCTTGCCATAGAACCATCCGGACCAGGGAAACCAGGTGCCGTTCATCTCGCAGGCAAAGGAGACAAAGAACTGGCAAGGCACTTTGGCCGCCTCGTCGGCCCAGCGGTCGATGTAGGCATCCCATTTCCCGGCAATAATCTCGGTGAGAGCGAATTTATCAGGCCCGTGTTTCTCAACATACGGGGCATCCCAAGGAGACCAGAAAAGGAGAGGTACGGCTCCGTAGGAGCGGACACGCTGTACCTGGTCGGAGGGAAAAGCTCCCCTTCCCCAGAAGGAACCAAGGGCCACAAGTGCCATCGGTTTGCCTGTGAGTTGTTCGAAGTTCTCGAGGGCCTCGTAGGTGACTTGATCCTCCCCGTCACCAAAATCGCAGTAGGCACCTGTGTAGGCACCCTTCTCGGGAATCTGAAGTTGCTGGTATGGCGTGGCGGCGCTCAGGACAGATGTGGCCGCGCCTAGCAGTAACGCTGAAAGAGGGATTTTGATGGAGCTACGCTTCATGCGTCGGGTGAAATGTGCGGGCCGGTCTTGGCGAAAGCACCGGGAGACATTGGAGCCCGTTGTTCCTTCTGAAGGATTGCAGCGGCCGTGCGGTCGAGCTTCGACCAGCGCACCCAGCTTCCGCCGAGAGCCTTGAGAACGCATTTCCAGACGACATAGCCCAGTAGTGGTCTGTAAAGAAGCCTCATCGGGGCGCTCCGCCATGCTATCCGCAGGGGCCGTCCAGCCATCGAGAGCGCTGTGACGGCAAGAAAGATATCCAGGAGCAGCGAGGCGACAAAATAGGGCCAGATCGCAACGCCCCGGCCAAGCCAGAGTGACCAGAGCACGATCAGGTCGAGCACAGGAGTCAATGCCACCACGCCCATCTGAAAGACCCAAACCGAAGGAAGTGCGAACCACCCGAGCCAGCCAGAATCGGGATTGAATGTCAGGTCGCCATGCTTCCAGAGACACTGAAGCGTTCCGAAGGCCCAGCGGAAGCGCTGCGAAACAAGCGCCTTGATGCTCTCGGGCGCCTCGGTATCAGCAAAGGCCTTCGAGGCAAAAACAACCTTCCATCCCAGGCGATGGAGCTGAAGGGTGAGGTCGGCGTCCTCGGCCAGCGTGTTGTTGGTGATGGGGCCCGCTTCCATGAGCGCCTTGCGACGGAAGGCGCTGAGTGCTCCCGGCGCCACGGTGATACAGCCGAGGAAATCTTGGGCACGTCGGTCGATCTCGAAGGCGGCCGTATACTCCAGATCCTGAAAACTACCCAACCAGTGTTTCGTGTTACCGACACGGATATAGCCGGAAACCCCGCCCACTTGCGGATCGGAGAGACAGGTCACCAGCTGGCGGATACCGTCAGGGGCGACCATGGTGTCCGCATCGATCATGACGATAGTTTCATGACTTGCGAGGCCTAGGGCGCGCTCGAGAGCAGAGGCTTTGCCTCCATTCTGTTGGCTTATTAACCGGACGCGAGGTTCCGTTAGCGCGATAGCTGCGACAACTTCCGCCGTACGATCCTTCGACCCATCATTCACCACGATGATCTCGATCGCTGCGGGATAATCGCCATCCAGCAGATGACGGATTGTGGAGGCGATCACCCGTTCCTCGTTGTAGGCGGCAATCAGAATGCTGACCGGCGGATAAGAAACCGGTAAAGGCTGAGGATGCAATCTCTCGCTCAATTGCTCCTTCTGGCGCTGACACCGAGCGCAGAGGCAGTAGAAGAAAACACGGAGTAGTGAGAGCAGTGTGACGATGACAAGGAGAGTCCAGGCGGTATTCTCGAGGAAGTGCATGACCGAGAAGGCCCCATAGACATAACGGGTTGAGAGCGGCTGATTCTCCTCGCGGAGCGGAGGCATGACAGTGTCTCGGGGAAGGTTGATGATATCGCCGAGCGGCACGATCAGATCCCCTCGGCTTCGCAGCCAGTCGATGATCTTCGGAAGGGCCTCTACTGTCTGGGAGCGATCCCCTCCGCCGTCATGCATCAGGATAACCGATCCCGTGGAGCGCTGGTGCTTAACCCGATCGAAGATTGCCTGCGCACCCGGCCTCTCCCAGTCATCGGGATCGATCGATTCCGCAACAGTGAGGTACCCGAGATCACGAACCACCCTGAGAGATCGCACCTCACCGGGCTGGCTGGGGGTTCCGTCAATGCCAAAGGGAGGGCGGAAGTACGCGGTGGAGTGGCCGGTCACCGCCTCGATCAGACGGGTCGTCGCATTGAGTTCCAGTCCGATCTGCTCATCGCTTTCCTCGGCGATATTCTGGTGGCTGTAGGTATGGTTGCCAACCTCATGTCCGGCACGCTCGATCCGCTCCAGCAGATCCGGATAATGCTGGGCCTGCGTCCCGAGGACAAAGAACGCGGCCGGTGCGTTCTTCTCCTTTAGAATTTTCAGGATTTTGGGAGTCCATTTCGGGTCAGGACCATCGTCGAAAGTCAGCGCCACCTTGTGCGGCCCCGGATCACCCTGACGCGCGATACTCTCGGGCATCGGGAGCTTGGTGTATTGCTCCACCAATTCGTGGTCGGGGTGGATCTCCAGATGCCGGTCTCCCGCATGGGGATCGCCGCCGCCGGAGATGAAGTCTCCCGTGCCGCTGGAGGCGATGAACTCGTCGAGGTTCAGCTGAGAGAGCTTGGCAATAGACGGGAGATCAGGTGACCTCTCGGGATTCATTCTCAGGACATCCCAGACGGCTGGATCTTCCTGTCCAAGCCGGTAGAGGCCTATGCCTCCGGGATGGAACGGGGCGATCAGGCGGCGCTGGTTGAAGAGAGTCACGGCATCCAGGAACCAGAGCTCGTGCTCCTCATTCTGATCGGGGCCCGAGAGGTAGTTGAAATTCGGCGAGCCATCCTCGCAATCGATACCATTCAGCGGATCGATTCCTGCAAGCGAAGCCCGAGCCATGGCATCCGTAAAGCCGACCTGCTCGACGGTCTTCTTGTCCTTCCTCCAGTCGTTGGCATAAGTGCCGAGACCGATTATCCACTGGGAGGGCTCCCCATAGACCATCATCGTTTCCAGCCAGCCCTGGAACCAGTCGCTGCTGGCAAGAGGGCCTGAGTCATCGGCTTCCGAGTTCTCGTCGTAGAGCGTGGCGACCAATCTGTCGACGGAATCGGCGATGGCATTCAGATCAAAGACATCGAAGTCAGCTCCCGTAGGAACAGCGAACCAGAGTTCCTTCCTCTCGGCGTGCAGACGGTCGGCCATCTCCTTGATCAGCCGCGAATACTCATCCTTGTAGGTCGGATCCAGCTCGCTCAATTCCAGAATCAGTCCCGTCGAACCGGGGGGCAGACGGCTCACCAGCTTGTCCAGGAAGACTCCCCTCTCCGCCTGCGATTCATGGGCCAGCTCCTCCACAGCTTCGGGTTGCCATGTATCCCCATCCAGATTACGAAGAATCGGCAGGAATCCGAGGCCCTTCCGCACGCAGAGGAGCCGGGCTTTGTCGCTCGCATCCTCCTTGAGCGTTCCCTCCACGCCGGTGAGAGTAAACCAATCGGCCGCCACATGGGTCAGCTGGTCGGCATGACCCTCCAGCGAAAGAAGCGAGGCTGGATCCCAGGGTGAGACATAGCCGAGCACGATGCCTGTATTCTTGGGAACGCTGGGTAAGGCTTGGCCGCGATCTTTCTGGCCTAGGTGAATGCGTCGCCAGTCATCCTTGGCATTCAGGAGAGGAATCTTGGACGGGGGAAGTGCTTTGAACCGGGCGGGGAACTCCCTCACCACCAAGGGAAGCAGCAGCTGCGGTCCGATCAGCAGGCTCCAGATGAAATAACCGGTGGCACCGATGAGGAAGAGCCCACCCACAACAGCCGTGAGCTGAAGCACCCGACGCCTGATCCCACGGGGATCGGCAAAGACACTCTGTCCCTGATCAGAAGGCACGTTCAATCAATGGCTATAGATTGCCGCTTCCGATCTGAACAAGTACATACTCATACAGTATCATGGGGTGGTCCCATGAGTATAGGAGAAGCAACCTTCAAGAACCCCACCTCCCTCATGAAGGGAATTACATCTATCGGCGTCCGGGCCCGCCCGGAGAGGCACCTGGTAGATCCCGTGGAGGAGGAGTTGCTGCAGGCGTCGGTGTTGGAGTCGGAGGAATCGGCGGAGGATTCACAAATACAGAGTTATTGGGCACAACCGAGTTCTGTAGCGTGGAGAATTGGCCCGGCGTCGTCGTGGTTTGGCTCGCCGCGGGTTGAGTCGGTTGGGCTTTATTATTATCAAGAGAAGTCTGCACCTGGGCAGCCACCTGGGCAGCCACCTGAGTAGCCACCTGAGTAGCCACCTCCTTAGCAACTTGGGAAGCGACCTGACC
>JAPJNA010000032.1 GCA_026461395.1 Chthoniobacterales bacterium
ATTTCTTTTTTCTCCAAGAAATCCCTGAAAAGTGCAAGACCGCCCTTCTCTTCATCTCCTAAGTCATAGTGGATTGACTCGGTTAGATAGTGCAAGGCGAAATCCGGATCAGGCTCACCTGTGGCGATCTCGGGCCGAGAGGCCATTCCCAGCTCCTTAGCACTTCTGAGCATGTCTGATAACTCCTTTTTATAAGTATAATCAGACTTAAGTGACCACATGGCAAAGACAAATGAAAGGCCTGTATTCCGGAACCACTCTCCCCCAAGATCCAGGAATCGTGTCTCTAAACCAGATGAACCAGAAGCCTCTTTCCTGTAAAGAATAGCAGGATCTCCAATCATCACACGGGCACTTTCTTTAGCTTCACCATCTAAAGAATGGACATACTCGGGTGAGATTCCATGAAATTCCTCAAGCACAATCCGCAGGAGGGCATTGGAGGTATGGGAGGCCGGATCCAGCACCACCCTCTTGACCTCCTTGAGATCCCCCTCATAGGCCAAAACCACACTATGGACATCGCCCCGTGATGAGATAGAGACACCGTCAACAGCATGGGGATTCTCCTGTGTAATAACATCAATAGAAGAGAGCAGTGCGACATCTAACTCACCCACCTGAAATGCCTCACCTAACTTAGCGGGAACCAACTTACGAATTGGAATGGATAATCCCTCTAATAGAGGACGTCCATTAAGATAAGGAACGCAGCCTATCCGGGGACTGGGAATGCTCACGCGGGAACAGCTTCGGAAGCGGTCGCTTTCTTGGGAACGGTCGACTCGATCCTACGATAAAAGGTATCGCGCTGCATCGGTTCCCTACCCGCCTCTCGGATCGCCTTCTCCATAGCCACGATGGTCTGCTGCTGGGGGGTCTTGGCGCCGGCCATATGGAAGATCTTCTCCTCCTGAATGGTGCCATGAAGATCATCGACCCCGTAGTTCAGGGCAATGGAGGCAAGCGGTAGCCCAAGGCTGATCCAGTACCCGGTGATATGATCAAAGTTATCAAGCATGAGACGCGAGATGGCCAAATTCTTGAGTTCATCCGTGGAGCAGGCGGGCCGGATGTGAGCCAGTTCTGTGGTCTCCGGCACAAAGGCAAACGGAATGAAGGCCGTGAACCCCTGCGTCTCGTCCTGAAGTGCGCGAAGTTTTAGCAGATGGTCGATTCGGTGCTCTGGCGTCTCAACATGGCCGTACAGCATCGTGGCTGTGCTCCGCTGGCCCATCTTGTGCCAAGTGCGGTGAACCTCTAGCCACTCCTCGCCAGTCTCCTTGCCTCGGCAGATGGTATCCCTGACCTGCTGGTCGAAGATCTCGGCCCCTCCGCCCGTGAGAGCGTTGAGCCCTGCGTCGCGTAGGATTTCCAAGGTCTCTTGAACGGGCTTCTTGAAGATGCGGTCGGAGAGATGGCGGATCTCAATAGCAGTGAAGGCCTTGAGATGAATTCCGGGAGCAGCCTCCCGCATAGCCCCGAGAAGTTCAAGGTACCAGGAGGCTGGCAGTGTCGGGTGAAGTCCGCCGACCATATGGATCTCGGTGGCTCCGTTCTCCCAAGCTTCCTTTGTCTTGGCCGCCACCTCGGAGATCGCCATCTCGAAGGCATGGTCATCCCGCTTCTTCGCACTGAAGGCGCAGAACTGACAGCTCAGGATGCAGACATTGGAATAGTTGACGTAGCGGTTGAAGACATAAGTCGCCACATTCCCGTTCTTGCGCTCGCGGATGATATTGGCCAGATAGCCTAGGCCATTAAGATCCCGGGAGGCATAGAGAGAGATGCCCTCCTCACCGGTAAGCCTTTCCCCGGCCTCGACTTTCTCGAGAATCGGCAAGAGTGCTGGGTCGAGCAGTCGCTTGTTCATCAGACTACTCTATACCAACCCCGATCGGTTCGCCAGAATCGAATCCGGCAGAGGTAAGAGTTCGATATGGAACTCAACAACTCAGGAAGAATTGAATGATGGGAGGCTGCTTAATCCTAAGAGAACATTCCCTATCACTTCGTTCGATTGTTTTTAACGAACAGATTCCATTCATCATCTCTGTTTCTGCATTCCTGATTTCCACATGATCTTTCTGTTCCATCAGTTGCACCTGAGAGCATTTAAGGAGATACTACATGTTTTCGCCTTTAGTATTTCGCCTTCATCCTTTCACGATGTCATTTGACCTGAGATCCGACTACAAGCCCCAGGGCGACCAGGCTCAGGCGATCGAGAAGCTGACCCGCTCGATCCGGATGGGGAATCGTCACCAGACGCTCCTCGGCGTAACCGGCTCGGGAAAGACCTTCACGGCGGCCAATATCATCCAGAATCTGGATCGGCCGACGCTGATCATGTCCCACAACAAGACGCTGGCGGCCCAACTCTACTCGGAGTTTAAACAGTTCTTCCCCAACAACGCCGTCGAGTACTTCGTTAGCTACTTCGACTACTACCAGCCCGAGGCCTACATCCCCCGCTCGGATACCTACATCGAGAAGGACAGTTCGATCAACGAGGAGATCGAGCGCCTACGACTCTCAACCACCAGCTCCCTGCTGACGCGGCGCGACGTGATCGTGATCTCCAGTGTCTCCTGCATCTACGGCCTGGCCTCGCCGGAGGATTTCATGCAGATGGTGATGACCCTCAAGAAGGGAGACCGTATCACCCGCGAGGAGGTGCTCAAGCGAATCGTTGAGATGCTCTACGAGCGAAACGAGATCGAGTTCGCCCGTGGCAAATTCCGCGTCCGCGGCGACGTGCTCGAGATCTTCCCCGCCCAGAACGACGAGGAGGCCGTGCGGATCGAATTCTTCGGCGATGAGATCGACCGAATGGCCCTCTTCGATCCTCTCACCGGGCGATCACGGGGTGACCTGACTCACCTCACCCTTTTCCCAGCCAAGCAATTCGTCACACCAAAAGACAAGATGCAGGCCGCCATGAGAAATATCCGTACCGAGATGGTGGAGCGGGTGGCGTTCTTCGAAGAGAACGGCAAGTACCTTGAGGCGCAGAGACTGAAAATGCGTACCGAATACGACCTGGAGATGATGCAGGAGATGGGCTACTGCAACGGTATCGAGAACTACTCGCGTCACCTTACTGGGCGCGATCCCGGAGTCCGACCCTACACGCTGATGGACTTCCTACCGGAGGACACCCTCCTCATGGTGGACGAATCCCATGCCACACTGCCGCAGGTCGGCGGTATGTACGCAGGGGACAGGGCCCGAAAGATGACTCTTGTTGAGTACGGATTCCGCCTGCCGAGCGCGCTCGACAACCGCCCGCTGAATTTCAGCGAATTCATGCAGACGACTGGACAGGGTCTCTACATCAGCGCCACCCCAGCACCCTTAGAACTGCGCAACAGCGTCGTGGGCAACACCGGCTTCGTGGATCTGGCCACGCTTCAGGCCCAGCCCCTTCCCCTCTCGCTGATCAGGCCCAATGCGGCCAATGAGGAGCTCGATACCTCGACTCCGGGTTCCCAGCTTATCGTGGAGCAGATCATCCGGCCTACCGGTCTACTCGACCCGCGCATCATGATCCGACCGCTGAAGGGTCAGATCGATGAGACGATTGAGCTCTGCCGCTGCCGTGTCGAGATCGGTGAAAGGGTGCTGATCACGACTCTCACCAAACGCACAGCCGAGGATCTCACCGACTATCTCAAGGATGTGGGGCTCAAGGTCCGCTATCTCCACAGTGACATCGACACCATCGAGCGCGTTGAGATCCTGCGCTCACTCCGCTCGGGGGAGTTTGATATCTTGGTCGGGATCAATCTACTCCGGGAGGGTCTCGATCTTCCCGAGGTGAGCCTTGTCTGTGTGCTGGATGCCGACAAGGAGGGCTTCCTACGAAGCCGCACCTCCTTGATCCAGACAGCGGGTCGCGCCGCCCGTCATGTGAACGGAGAAGTCGTTCTATTCGCCGACAAGATCACCGGAAGCATCCGCGACCTACTCGAGGTCACCGAAGATCGGCGCCGTCGCCAGATGGAGCATAATCGAGAGAACGGCATCACTCCCCATAGCGTGAAGCGTCCTGTGCAAGAGAGTCTCCGCGTTATCCTCGAAGGAGAGGATAACGCTTCGGCGCGCGTGCAGGAGCAGCCACTCGATGTCACTAGCCTGATCAGGGAGCTGGAGGGAGAGATGAAAGAAGCTTCCAAGAAACTCGAGTACGAACGCGCCGCCCTCCTTCGGGATCAGATCATGGAACTCAAAGGCGGAGGCGCCGTCACCCCCTCCATGACCAACCGCCCTAAGGCAAAGGATAAACCCACCAAGTCAAAAAAGGGATGGAAGAGATAGTTTGACGCATCTTTCATAAGGTTTACTCCACTTTCACCTTTCACTTTTCACCTTTCACTTTTCACTAGTTCCCATGGCCACCCGCAAAGCCCCAGTAGCCAAGAATCCGAACCTGCACTTTGTGACCGGAAGTGACGAGGCGGAGGTGCGACGTACCGCTCAGGGACTTGCCGCGAAGCTCGCTCCTGCAGATGGTGGAGAATTCGGACTTGAGATCATCGAGGCCCCGGCCGACACGGTCGACTGCTCGATCGAGATGGTAGCGAGCACCATCCAGGGAATTCTGACCGTGCCCATGTTTGGCGAGAAGCTCGTCTGGATGAAGGGTGTCACCTTCCTGAAGGATACCGTGCAGGGACGCTCCGAGGCGGTGCAGGATGCTTTGGAAAAACTGCTAAAGGTGTTGGAAGAGGGGCTTCCCGGGGGCATCACCCTCCTGATCAGTGCTCCTGAGCCGGACAAACGGAAATCCTTCTACAAGAAAGTCTCGGAGATTGCCTCGACAACGCTCTGCGATAAACCTGATTTCGGCTTTGGGGCGACAGAGGATGATCTCATCGACTGGGTCATCGATAGGTGCCGTGATCGGGGAGTCAAGATAGAGGATCAGGCCGCCGTAGTACTGACCACCCGTGTAGGAACTAACTCAGGCCAACTCGATGCTGAACTCTCAAAGCTCACCACGGCTGCTGGTGAAGGAGCGATCATCACCGAGCGCCTTGTTCGCGATCTGGTCCCTCTCACCCGGGCTGGAGGTATCTTCGACCTAAGCGACGCTATCAATAAACGAAATCTGCCTCTCTGCCTCGACACCCTGTCCCAGCTGCGCCGTCAGGGGGAAAACACGATCGGCATCCTGCTGGCCGCCATCGTGCCGACCGTGCGCAATCTCCTCGTTGCCAAGGATCTCATGGAGCGCCATAAAATGCGCCCTCCGGCCCAACCCCAGTTCTTTGCCTCCGATCTAAAGCGCCTTCGCTCCGAGGAGACGGCCCATCTCCCCCGGAAGAAAGACGGAACACTCAATACCTACGGCATCGGCCTAGCCGCCGTGAATGCCGCGCGATTCGACCGCGATCACCTCGCCTCGGCGTTTCTGGCCTGCCGTGATGCCAACCAGAAACTCATCAGCGGCCAAGGCTCGGAAGATACACTTCTGACCCAACTGCTCGTGCGCATTGTTGCAAAAAATCACGAAAGTGGACAGAAGGCTCCTAAAGGAGGATAATCAATTTATGACTTCCTATCTCTGGACACAAAAGCTCCGCGAAATCTACGACAAGGCCGTTGCCCTCAACAAAGAGGGAAACAGGGACCTTGATTCCTACTTCTCGCCTGAAGAAACCGCCTTTCTCGCCTCGATCGGCCTGCGTCCAATCAATCTCTACGATTACGCTGAAGATATGAATGGAGCCGGCGAGCCCGATTGGAACACAGTCCTGCTTTTGGCCGCTGCCAGGCGCGATTACTTTCTCTATCATCAGCACGGCATCACCAATTCTGTAGTCACAGAGGCTGATTCACTCCCGCCAAAGCCCGATACGCTTGGCGGGATCCCATGGCTTCCCCGCATTATCAAGAAGGCACAATGCTTCCTTGAGGGCGGCCTCTGCCACGAGATCATGTACTGCTGTGGAGGAGACCGTCGCTTCCTGAAGGAACACGACATCCATCCGGCTGACTTCCTCAGGATCATCTGGGCCTCGGGCGGCGATCAGGAAAAAATCCTGGCCCACGTTAAAAGCTCCCCGAAATAAAATTCACAGGGATAAATGAGATAAAAGGGATGGGGATTCCAATGGGCCAAATGTTCCAGAACGAATCTGCTTCAATCCCCTGCACCCCCTTTATCCCTGTGAGTTAAATCAGATCCTGATCGCTCTCCCCTCGTCGGCATCGATGTAGTCGAACATCGTCCGGATCTCGGTACGGTTCTCAAAACCGCCCTCCCTCTTGCGTTTCTCCAGGATCTCAACCAGGTCATCGTTCCAACCTCGGCGTGTCATGAAGCCGTTCCAGACTTCGATCTGCTCTTCGGTTGGAGCCTTGCCATTCTGCAAGACCCACTCCCAAGCCTGCTCATCATTCATGGAAGAGCCCACGGCCTTGACTAACGCGTCATAGCCAACTCCGAGAAGAGAGCAGCAGCGCACATCGAATCCCTTGCCAAGGTTCGGCACATAATCGGAACCCAGTTGACCGGAGGCATGCAGGCGGATCTTATCGATCATCCGGGGGAAATAGACGAGTCCTTGGCAGGTGTCGTAGGGACTGACGGGTAACGATGTGCTCATAACGCTAATTTAGAAGGGCTTTGAAAGCTGCTCAAGAGAAAGAGAGTCGCGGCGATACAAATGCAGGAATCAGCCACATTGAAGGAGGGCCAGTGATAGGAGCCAAACTGAAAGTCGAGAAAATCGACGACATGGCCCAGACGCAATCGGTCGGTCACATTCCCAATGATGCCCGCCAGTAACAGGATCCATCCTGTCTGCATCAAACCTCCCTGAAAGTGCTTCCTCATCACGATAAGCGCGACGAAGGCCAGAGTCGCCAGAAGGACAAAAAACAAGTTGCTGTCATGAAGCATACCGAAGGCAGCACCCGTATTATAGACATGGGTGAGAGAGAAAAAATTGGGGATGACCGGAATCGATTCCTGAAAGGGTATGAAGCGGAGGACCAAGATCTTTGTGAACTGATCCAGCATCGCCAGAATCAGAATCACTCCCCATGGTGAAAACCGCTTCATTCAGAAACAGACGGCGAGACACCCAAACCTTCCACGGCATCTACGCAGCGGCCGCAGAGCGTCGGATGAGTTGCATGGGAACCCACTTCGTCACGATGACGCCAGCAACGTTCACATTTCTCGGCGGCGCTCTTGCCGATCGTGATATTTTTCGGGCCTTTGCCGATCGAAAGATTACTCAGAATCAAAAACTCCTCAACCTCGGCAAGACCGTTGCTCTCTCCAGCTTCAACGGCACTCAGAACCAAGGGATCCTCCGTAGTGACAGCGACCATGGCCTCAAGGGGCTTGCCAATCATCTCTTCCCTCTGAGCTTTTTCCAATGCCTGTGAGACATCGGCGCGTAGCGCAAGCAGTGCTTCGAAGCGCGCCAGGATTTCCTGATCGGGAGTCTTCTCCTCGGGAAAGAGCTCGAGATGGACGGATCCTTCAGCACGGAAGTGACCCCATGCCTCCTCGGCGGTGAAGACAAGAACCGGGGCAAGCAGACGGCACAAATCCTCGAAAACCTTGGCCATAACGGCTTGAGTGGCACGACGACGGGGTGAGGAAACACTGTCGCAGTAGAGGCGGTCCTTGGTTACATCGACATAGATACTGCTCAGTTCCACAGCGCAGAACTGAGTAATTGCCTGATATGCCTTCTGGAAAGCCAGCTCCTCGTAGGCTTTGCGGCAGGTATTCACTGTCTCCTGCAGTCGGGCCAGGATCCATCGGTCGATTAACGTCGGTTCCAAGATAGGTGCCGCCGCATCGTAGTCGGCCAAATTGGCAAGAAGGATGCGAAGAGTATTTCGGATCCTGCGATAGGAATCGGTGAGACGCGCGAAGATCTCCTCGGAGAAAGGAACATCATCGGTAAACTGCACGCTACTAGCCCAGAGACGGACGATATCAGCTCCATAGGTCTTCACAAAGTGATCGGCTTCAGTCGGCTTCTGATAGCCTCCTTGTCCCTGATTCGACTTCGAGATCTTCTGGCGAGTGTCGACATCGACCACAAAGCCGTGGGTCAGTACGGTCTTGTAGGGAGCCTTCTCATTTAATGCCACCGAGGTCATCAGCGAGGACTGGAACCAACCGCGATGCTGATCTGTTGCCTCGAGATAGAGATCGGCAGGAAACTGAAGCTCCGGACGTCCACGCAGAACAGCCTCATGGCTCACTCCACTGTCGAGCCAGACATCAAGGGTATCGTTGCGACGAACCGATCCGACAGGAGCCCCTGTCAGGCGGCACCACTCGGCATCATCGAGAGAGAACCAGGCGTTCGATCCCCTCTCGGCCACTACCTCGGAGACCTTCGCAATGACAGCAGGATCCAAGATCGGCTCCCCTTCGGGCGTGTAGAAAACAGGCAGAGGAACTCCCCAACTGCGCTGGCGGGAAATGCACCAATCAGGACGTGACTCGACCGTTCCGCGGATGCGATTGCGTCCCCAATGCGGAATCCAGTTCGTGGTGTCGATTTCCTTCAGAGCAGTCTCGCGCAGAGCATCGATCCGGATGAAGAACTGCTCCACCGCACGGAAAAGGATCGGTGTCTTGGAGCGCCAGCAGTGAGGATAGCTATGCTGGTAATCCTGACGACCAAGCAGCGATCCACCCTCCGTGAGTATACGGATCACCTCCTCATTGCCCTCGAATACATTCTGCCCAACGAGCGAGGGGACGCCGCACTCCTCAGTGAACTTGCCATAGTCATCCACGGGAGAAAGGAGTTCTAGGCCGACTCTCCGTCCAAGCTGGTAGTCATCGTCACCATGGCCGGGAGCGATGTGGACGCAACCGCTGCCGGTCTCGAGCGTCACAAACTCTGCAGTGTGGATTGTCGAAATCCTGTCCAGGAAGGGATGACGTGCTTTGATCCCATCGAGCGTGGCTCCTTTGCGGGCCTCACCATGCTGGGAAAGCTCCAATCCGGTTGACTCCTTGAACTTCTCGGAAAGCCCCGCTGCCACGATCAGGCGCTCTTCAGCATTTTCGAGCAGCACATAGTCGAATTCCGCATGAACAGCGATCGCGAGATTCGCGGGCAGGGTCCAGGGAGTGGTCGTCCAAATCACGACCGAAAGCGGCTTGTCTGTCGGAAGACCGGCTGATGAAGCCACATGAGTCTCGATAACAAATTTCACGAAAATCGCCGGGGAGGTCTTGTCCTGATATTCCACCTCGGCTTCGGCCAGAGCAGTCTGGGCGCCTGTGCTCCAGAGGACCGGCTTCTTGCTCCGGTAGACTAGCCCCTTCTCGACCATGCGACCGAAGGAACGGATGATCGCTGCCTCGTACGAAGGATCGAGCGTCAGGTAAGGATGCTCCCACTCCCCAAAGACTCCGAGCCTGCGGAACTGGCTCCGCTGGATGTCGATGAACTTCCGAGCATACTCCTCGGATTTCTGACGGACCTGTAGCGGCGTTAGGCCGGCTGAGGACTTCACCACGCGGAACTCGATCGGCAGACCATGACAATCCCATCCCGGAATGAACGGGGCTTGGAATCCAGCCATCGTCTTGGATTTGACGACGAGATCTTTGAGCACCTTGTTCAGAGCTGTCCCCATGTGGACATCCCCGTTCGCAAACGGAGGGCCATCATGGAGCACGTACTTAGGCGATCCCTCACGAGCCTTCTGAATGGAAGCGTAGAGACCCTCCTTCTCCCACTTGGCCAGAAGTTCCGGTTCACGCTGGGCCAGTCCCGCCTTCATCGGGAAGGGGGTCTTTGGAAGAAGAACGGTATCCTTGTAGCGGCTCATGGAAGAGAGGGGTTTAGGCTGAAGACTGTTAGACTATTAGGGACAGAAGGACTGAAACCTACCCAAGCTGCTAAGACGGAATTTTCCCGACCTAACAGCCTTTAGCCTTCAGCCTATAAGCCTTATTCCGCAGTGTCGTCGAGCCAGCTAAGCAACTCAGAGATGGTCTCCACTGTTTCGTCACCCATGTTCGAGATGCGGAAGGTCTCGCCTTTGATCTTTCCATAGCCTCCGTCGATGATGCAGGAGTGCTTAGCCTTGAGGCGGCCGATCCAGGCAGCGACATCCGCGCCCTTGTTGTTCTTCACGCAAGTTAACGAGACGGAGCGATACCCCTCCGGTGCGAAGAACTCCCAGCCACGAGCCTTCACCCAATCGTGGACAAGTGCATTGGTGGCGGAGTGACGGGCATAGCGATTCTCCAGACCTTCAGTGGCAATATCCTCAAGCTTCGACTGGAGCGCAAAGATGTGCGAAATAACCGGGGTGCTTGGAGTCATGTCCCCCTCGTGATTCTTCTGGAACTCGAGGAAATCGAAGTAGTAGCCACGTCCCTTGATCTCGGCGGCGCGCTTCATTGCCTTCTCGGAGACCGAGAAGAGCGCCATACCGGGAGGCAGAGCGAGAGCTTTCTGACTTCCGGTCAGCATGACGTCGATGCCGAGTTCATCCATGGGGACGGGAACCACGGAAAAGGAGGAGACCGTGTCGACGATCAGCAGGACCTCGGGGAATTCCCTGAGCACATCGGTGATCTCCTTGAGCGGATTCATGCATCCGGTCGAGGTCTCGTTATGGATCAGGGTCACGACATCGATGTCTCCTTTGGAGAGACGCTCGCGCAGGAGTTCGGGAGTGATCGGATTGCCCCACTCGACCTGAAGCTTCTCGGCCTCGTAGCCACAGCGCTTGGCGACATCGTTCCACTTGTCGGAGAAGGCTCCGGTCATGCAGTTAAGGACCTTGCCTTTGACAAGGTTGCGAAGGGCTCCCTCCATGATTCCCCAGGCAGAGGAGGTGGAGATATAGACGGGGCGCTGTGTGTGAAAAAGTTGCTGGAGCCCAGGCTGAACAGAAGCGTAGAGCTTTTTGAAGTCATTACCGCGATGTCCGATCATCGGCTTGCGGAAGGCTTGGAAAGTTTTCTCGGAAACCTCGACGGGTCCCGGGCTGAAGAGTTTGATGTGTGAGCTCATGAAGTGGTGGATTTTGTCAGAAAGACTCAGTTTTCCCAGAGAAAGTTTTCCAAACGCAGCTTGGAGATCCTTGCCTTCGCCTCCTCGCTCCTAGGGCCACCCTCGGCGACGATCTGACCATAGAGGACGACCGCATCATTCCACTGCTTGCGGCTCTCAAGCAAGCGGCCCGCCTCAAAGGCCGCCTTGTCATGCCAAAGCTGCTCCGGCTCTCCAGTCCGAGGGTTCTTGAACACTTGATAGCAAGTAGCGAGGGCCGCATCACCCTCACCGAGACTCTCCAAGATAAGTGCACTCTTGCAGAGAGCCTGATTACGCCAGCGGAGTGAAATCGTGGGATCCGATGCCAGCTCCTGCCAGCTTTTCAGGGCCTCGCGTTCCTTGAGAGGATCCTTGGCCCCTAGTTGATGAAGGGTATCCCCCTTGGCCATGAGGGCGGCGGCGATCAGTTCGGCATCCGGCCCGGCGGACGCATTGGTTCCTCCGGGAGAGCGTGACGAGAGTATCTTGTCGTAGATAGCGAGAGCCTCCAGGGGAAGATTCTGGGCGTTTTTCAGTGCTCCCTCCTGAAGGCGGGCCTGCCAAACCATCCGGTCATTGCCACCCGTCTCCGCCACGCGTTCCAGCAGCATCAGGGAATCGTCGATCGACGCGGGATCCATCGACCGGGCTGCGGACTGCGCGGCCAGGAAAAGAGCGTGGCGCCCGAGATCAGTTCCTGCACTGGAAGCTGCCAACTGCTCGAACTCCACCCGTGCTCCCTGGACATCCCCGGAGGAAAGAAGCGCCTCCGCGAGCTTCAGGCGCACCTCGGGGACGAAACTAGAGTCAGGATGCTTCTCTAGAAAAGCACGGGCGGCGGCGATCACTGCGGCAGTATCCGCCTTGTATCCGGTATCCTTCAAAAAGACATTCAAATACTCCTCCCTCTCCGGTTCGGATGAGTTCTCGTGGATAGCCTTGGCAAGGTCACTGATCGCAGCATCTCCCTTTCCCGACTTCATGTTCAGTTCGGAGGCGGCAAGTCGCGCACGTGACTTGATTGCTGGATCCGTTGCCTTTTCAGCAACCAGCAGGATCATGGGCAGACCGGAAGCCTCACCCCGGCGAGCCAGATCCAGAGCAATCTGGAGCTGCATCTCCTCAGAGGCAACTCCGGCCTTGCTCTGTACTATTTCCTGGGCTGCCTGGGAGAGATCAAGAGATCCCCTTCCCGTCTTTGCTATCAGGACTGCCTGATTGAAGCGTGCATCTTGGGCAAGAGACGGATCCAACGTTGATGCTTCCACGAAGGCCATCGTTGCCTCCTCCGGCTTTCCAGCTGATGACGCCGCAAGCCCCCTGAGGTATGCCAAGCGGGCACGGATCTCTGGTGACGCAGATGCCCTGTCGACAGACAAACTGAGGGCCTCTGTGCCCATGCCACGCTGCAGCTTTGAGGAGACAAGCAGAACTGATGCCTGGTCACTCAAGGGATCGGCCGGATAGGACTTGATCAGGCCATCCAGCAAGGATTCCGCCAACTCGGAGTGACCCAGTCTTAACTCTCCCTTCGCTTGATAATAGGAGGCCAGCTTGGCCCGGGAAGGCTTGGAGGCATCCCCTGACCAATTCTTTAACTTAGCAGTATCCGGAGTTCCGGCCTTTGCGTAGAGCTGGTCCAGCAAGCGGAACTGATCCTCAATCAGGGGTGCCTGATCGACGGAATCGAGTCGTCTCTCCAATAACTCGATTCCCTTGAGGGTACTGATCATGTTTGTCGTCGAGTTCAGGCAGAGCACCTCACCCAGCGTGGTAGCTGAAATAATCCAGGGTGAAACCGGTGGAATAGACGCGAAGAGTTTCCTGGCATCGACAATCTTGCCCGCGCGCCAGGCGACCAGTGCCTTCAGGTAGGAAGCCGAGGCCTTCCCCTCTTCGCTTCGGAAACCGGATGAGGGAATTGCCTTCAGAGCCTCCTCGGTCTTGCCGAGGGCCAGCAAATCAGTACCCCTCTCCAGAAGAACATCCTCAGCTACCGAGGAGTTGGCCGGAATTTTTTCCAGAACAGCCAATGCTCCACTCGGATCATTGTTTCCCCGGAGTGCCCTCGCCAGGCAGAGAAGGAGTGTGTCGGACTCAACTCCTGGGATAGGGGCATCCTTCTCCCTCAGGGATGAAAAGATCTCCTTGGCAGAAGCGGGATCTCCATTCCCCAGCAGAGCAAGCCCCTTCCAATAACAAAGGGTCGAATCATTCAACGAATCAAGCGGGGCGATGACGGCTAAAGCCTCCTCGAAGCGACCACCGGAGACCAGAAGAGACGCCAAGCGCCGGGTTAGTTCAATCTTCTTAGGCTGATCCAGCTCCTGCTGGATTTGGGTTCGGAGCAGTGCCGCAGAGACTTGAGGAAGGCGCTCGAGAGCGGCCGTTCTGGCCAGATCGATGGGAGGTGTGGAATTACTCTCCTGCGCCGAAACACAGGGGCAAAAAAGCGTTACCGCAGCAAGACCCGCTGCAACCAGGATCCCGTATGACTGCCTGCGTGCTCGGCCACCTCGTCGGGTGTTCCGCAGACCACAAGACTGCCTCCCTCCTCTCCCCCCTCGGGCCCCATGTCGATGATCCAGTCTGCGCATTTGATGACTTCGAGATTATGTTCGATGACAATGAGTGTATTTCCGCCGTCGCGCAACCTCAGCAGCACTTCCAGCAGTTTCTGAATATCTGCAAAATGAAGCCCCGTGGTCGGTTCGTCGAGCAGGTAGAGTGTGCGACCGGTGGCTTTCTTGGAGAGTTCACTGGCCAGCTTTAGCCTCTGAGCTTCCCCGCCCGAGAGCGTCGTGGCCGACTGACCTAGCTTGAGATAGCCGAGTCCGACCTCCTGAAGCATCTCGAGCTTGCCATGAATGGCGGGGATCGAACGAAAGAATCCCGCCGCACCATCGATCGTCAACTCCAACACGTCGGCGATATTCTTTCCCTTGTAGGAGATCTCGAGGGTCTCCCGGTTGAATCGGCGTCCACGGCAGAGCTCACACTCCACAAAGACATCAGCTAGGAAATGCATCTCGATCCGGATCATTCCATCCCCCTCGCACTCCTCACAGCGCCCCCCCTTCACGTTACAGGAGAAACGGGCCGGTGCATAACCGCGGACCTTGGCAGCAGGCAGACCGCTGAAAAGATCCCGGATCGGCCCGAAGACACCGGAGTACGTGGCGGGGTTAGAGCGGGGCGTGCGGCCGATCGGACTCTGGTCGATGACCACCACCTTGTCGAAGGCCTCGTCACCCAGAATCCGGCCATGGGCTCCAGGTACCTCCTTCGCCCCGTAGAACTGACGCGCCAGCGCTCGGTGCAGAATGTCGTTCACCAGAGTCGATTTCCCGCTTCCGGAAACCCCTGTCACCACCGTGAAGAGACCGACGGGAAATCCGACAGTCAGGTTCTTCAGATTGTTCTCAGAGGCGTCGGTCACGGTTAGCCATCCCGGCCCCGGCGCGGCCTTCACGGGAGGACGATTACGAATCCTGGGAACGGAGATCTTCGCCTCACCTGAGAGAAACTGCCCGGTCAGGCTCGCGGGATTGGCCAGGATCTCTGCGGGTGTGCCAATTGCCACGATCTCCCCTCCCCTTGGCCCCGCACCGGGCCCCATGTCGAGAATATGGTCTGCGGCTAGGATCGTCTCCTCGTCATGCTCGACGACGACGACCGAGTTCCCGAGATCGCGTAAACCTCGGAGCGTTGCCAGCAAGCGGTCATTGTCCCGCTGGTGGAGACCGATACTCGGCTCATCCAGCACGTAGAGCACCCCTGCCAATCCGGAGCCGATCTGCGTGGCAAGACGGATGCGCTGCGCCTCACCGCCGGAGAGAGTTCCGCTTTCGCGGTTGAGTGTCAGATAGCCGAGACCCACTTCCACAAGGAAGCCAAGCCTTGCTCCGATCTCGCGCAACAGATCTTCCACCACCTTGCCTTCGCTGGCGGAGAGTTGAAGTCCCGCGATGACCTCGCAAGCACGGGAGGCGGGGAGCGCGCAGAACTCCTCGATATTCCATTCCCTTTTCTCAAGACCAACGATGCTCTCAAGAGTCACCCCGAGGATCTCGGGCCGCAGGCGCGCCCCGCCGCAAGTCGCGCAGGCCTTGCGGGCAAAATACGACTTCAGTCTGTTTTTCTTCAGCTCGCTTTCGGAAGTCTGCATCTGGCGCTCCACCATCGGCACCAGACCCTCGAATGCCTTGATCTGAGGAGCACGTCCGCCTTTGCCCTCATTCCCACCGAGTTGCAGCATGACATCACCCGTTCCGTAAAAGAGCTTCTGTTTAAACGCTTCGGGAAGATCGCGGAAGGGGACTTCTTGAGATACTCCCGTCGCCTCGCAGAGAGCCTCCAGGACAAGCTTGTAATATTGCCCCATCCGCTTGTCAGGCTTCCTCCAGGGACGGATGGCACCCTTCTCCAGAGGGGCTAGCTTCATCTCAGGATCAACAATCAGACCTGGATCACAAAACGGCTCCGTGCCGATTCCCTGACAGGCAGGACAGGCACCGAGATGACTGTTGAAGGAAAAGTGCCTCGGCGTGAGTCGCGGCATCGAGAACCCAGTCTCCGGATTGCAGAAATCAGTGGAGAAGGGCCTCTCCTCCCAAACTTCGGGCGCCGCACCGGATGCCTGATGGAGAACAGTCACCATGTTGTTCCCCCAGCGCAGCGACGTCTCAAGCGAATCGAGCAGGCGTTCACGGATCCCCTCCCCTTCGCCCTCGGGGCGAAGGGCCAGACGATCCACCACGGCCTCGATCGTATGCTTCTTTGTCTTGAGAAGTTTGATCGGCTCCGGACGACCCAGATCGATAATCTCGCCATCGATTCTCAGACGGACGAATCCCTCGCGCCGTGCACGGTCTATCACATCGCGGAATTCACCAGGCTCATTGCGAACAAGCGGCGCCAGCAGCATCAAGCGCGTTCCTTGCGGCCAGGAGAGGATCTCGGTTGCAATCTGCTGGGGCGATTGACGGCGGATGGCCACCCCGGTCAGCGGATCATGCGGCACGCCGATGGCTGAGTAGAGGACGCGGAGGTAATCGTAGATCTCGGTTGTCGTTGCGATCGTCGAGCGGGGATTCGGCGGGGCGATCCTCTGCTCGATGGCGATCGCTGGGGAGAGACCCTCGATATGATCCACCTCCGGCTTCTGCATCTGGTCGAGGAACTGCCGTGCGTAGGCCGAGAGACTTTCGACATAACGCCTCTGTCCCTCGGCGAAGAGCGTGTCGAAGGCGAGCGAGGACTTCCCCGAACCGCTAGGCCCCGTGATGACCACGAGCTTATTGCGGGGAATCTCCACATCGATGTTGCGCAGGTTGTGCTGCCGCGCCCCCTTGATTCGAATGACCTGAGCGTCGGTCATTGGTCAGAGAATGAACTCGCGCAGAGGCGCAGAGAAAGACTTCAAAAATAGAAAATGGTGACCATGAATCATGGATTTTTTCATGAGTAGGCTTGCCTGGCCGTTGCTGCGCATCCGTTGCATCCTGAGTTCTAGATTGATCCCTTTCAGTCATTCTGCTGGAGACGCTTCCGGGGTGCGTCGCCGAAGCGGTCATGGGCTTCGTGCAGGATGTTTACCAACGAGGGGTTTCCGGCCTTCCTGCCGATCTCTCCGATAGAGGCCTCATCGAACTCCGCGGCATTGATACCGGGGAACCAATGCCCTCCGTTACCGAGCAGGTTGTAGCGTAGCTTCCCGTATGCCTGCATGTCGAAGGCACGGTCTAGCGCCCGGAGCCTCACGATCTCCTGCAGATTGACCCCGCCCGATACCTCCCCGAAGGGTGGCAGATCCCGATCCCAGCGCGCCGGCATGGGAAATCCGTTGGTACGCTGAAACTCCTCCTCAAGGCGCCCCGCCACTTCGTGGACCCGATCCCAGGTGTCCTTGTGTTCCATGAGGGGAACGATCTTCAGATGCTCATCGAAATCCGAAGGCCTGGCTGCTCCGATGCTCAGCGTGTGGACTTCGGGATGCATGAGGCAGTAGAGATCATTGAAGACCATCGGCGAATAGGGGGAGCAGAGCCCGGAGAGCTTCTCCGAGGGTTGGTGCAGGCACCCCCCCTTCTCCGTGGGGCTGATAATGAAGACCCCCATGTCATGCTTGGTAGCCGCCTTGACGGCACTCCAATTCGTCCGGTTCATGAAATACCAGTGGAGGTTCACATAGTCGAAGGCATCGCTGGCGATGATCTCCTCGATCAGATCGCACGGAGCGTGCGTCGAGAATCCAAGGAAGGTGGCCCTCCCCTCATGAATGATCTGCCGAGCGGCTTCGAGTGCCCCACCGGGGCGGATTGTCTCCTCCCAGCACTCCCGGTTGTTGATTCCATGAATGGAGAGAAGGTCGACATGTCCCATCTGCAGGTTGCGCATCGACTGATCGAAGGTCGCGCGAAAGTCAGCGGTGGAGGACGGGGCGACCTTGGTCTGGATGATCATCTCCCCGCGGGAGAGAAGGGGGAGAATTTTTCCAAGCTGAACCTCCGAAGTACCGTAGCCACGGGCGGTCTCAATATGGTTAATGCCGGAGGCAAGCGCCTTGCGGATGCACTCCTCGAGATTGGCCTGCCCCTCCGGCGTGATACCGCCGGCATCCTTGTCGTTCCAACTGTGCTGGTAGCGCATCCCCCCACAGGAGAGAACGGGCATCTCAAGGCCCGTCCGGCCAAAGCGTCGGGTGATCATGGTATGAGTTGGAAAACGGAAACCGACTCGATCTCAGCCGTCTGAGGAAACATATCGAGCGGGGTCACCTGAACGAGACGATAGTTGCCTGCAAGTCGCTTGGCATCACGGGCAAGCGTGGCGGGATTACACGAGACATAGACAATGCGGGCGGGAGGATTTTTCAAGATGGCTTCCATGGCCAATTCCGCAAGACCCTCAGAAGGGGGATCCAGCAGGAGCACAGTTTCCTCTGACTTGCCGGCCCCCAGGGCCTCACCCAACTTCAACTCCACATCCCCCGCTATGTATTCCTCGTTCTCAGCGGCTTGACGGCTCGCCATCGCCACCGAGGCGATCGAGCGTTCGATGCCGATCACCTTCGTGAAGAGCTCCTGCAACTCATGGGCAAAGAACCCGGCTCCGCAATAAGCATCCACGAGCAATCCGGCTATCGGAGTAGCTTCATCCGAAGGCCTGACGGCTTCCCGGACTGTCTCTTTCAGAATCTCGGCCACGGCATTATTCACCTGACGGAAGCCCCCATAGCGCTTCTTCTCACCGATGAGGTAGTCGCCGTCACGCGGGCGCTCCTTGAGGAGATCCTGGAATCCCAGATCAACCTCAGGAGAAGCGATGAGACACTTCTTCACCGGAATGACACGGTTGGATCCCTCCGCATAGAATCCCACATTCCCGTCACGCACATGAACGGCGATCCGATTGCGGTAGCCGTAGGGCTCTGGTGACGCGATCATCGGCAATACAGGGGGTTCGCTGAGACCTCCAAGCCTGCGCAGGGCCTCGCGAAGCTGGGTCTCCTTAATCTGCAGTTGATGGGGATAGTCGATATGCTGGTAGGAACAGCCGCCGCATTTGAGGAACACAGGACAGGGAGGCTCTACCCGATAAGGAGAAGGCTCCAGCACTTCAAGCAGCCAGGCCTCCATCATGCGTGACTTCACCTTGGCGATTTTGACACGGACCTTTTCCTTCTCGATCACACCAGGCACAAAACAGGCCACCCCATCGACCCGGCCGACCCCCCTGCCGCCGAAGCCTATGTCGTTAATTTCCACATCGATCTCCTGACCCGTTTTGATTTTTGGGGCAGCGGAAGTCTCGGAGCTGTTTTCTTTAGTGGGCATCACTTAAGATCGGCGAAAGATAAGCCAAACAAAAAGGATGAAATCGCTACCCGACCTCAAATCCGATGAGCGCTTCATGCGTCTTGCCGTCAAGGAGGCCTCCAGAGCACTCGGACTAACAGCTCCGAATCCCGTTGTGGGAGCAGTGATTGTGAAAAACGGTAGAGTCATCGCCAAGGGATACCACCACGCCGCAGGCCTCCCCCACGCGGAGATCGAGGCAATCCGAAGACTGGAAGATAGAAGATGGAAGATGGAAGATAGGAAC
>JAPJNA010000033.1 GCA_026461395.1 Chthoniobacterales bacterium
AAGAATGCGAGTGGCGTTGGAACCACAGACATCGTAAAATCTACCCCATCCTACTCAAACACCTCCGCCAGCACCCTCTCTCAACTACATAAGACCCTAGTTTTTTATTTCACGGGACGGTCTTTGGGATTTATCTGGAGGCGATTCTGATGAAAAAGCCTCCCTCCTCCAAAAATAAGGTTTCTCGCAACTTTCAGGAGTTCCCAAGCAAAGGGAAATCCATCCGCAAAAAACCGGCCGTCACAAAAAAACGGCTAGTTTATTTTTTTGGACAGGGCGAAGCGGACGGGGATGGGGGCATGAAGGCGCTCCTAGGTGGCAAAGGAGCCAATCTGGCCGAGATGACACGGATCGGTCTTCCCGTGCCTCCTGGATTTACGATCACAACCGAAGTCTGCACTCATTATTACGCCAACGACCGTAGCTACCCTGAGGATCTTGACCGTCAGGTCGATGCAGGCATCCGAAAGATTGAAAAAATCATGGGGCTCCGGTTTGGTGATGACACATCCTTTCCCTTGCTCGTCTCAGTGCGCTCGGGTGCCCGCGACTCGATGCCCGGCATGATGGACACGATTCTCAATCTGGGCCTCAACGATCGGACCGTCACCGCTCTTGCGCGATCCACTGGGAATGAAAGCTTTGCCTGGGACTGTTACCGGCGCTTCATCCAGATGTACGGAGATGTTGTCATGGGTGTGCAGAAACTCCCCGGTGATGACCATGAACCTTTCGAGCAGGTAATTCATGAACTGAAGATGAAACGCTATGGGACTGATATTCCGGATAATGAGCTAACCGCTTCTGATAGCAGCGAACTGGTCAACCGATTCAAGCAGTTGGTCAAGCGGCGCTCGGGAAGGGAGTTTCCGGAGGATCCCTGGGTCCAACTCCGAGGAGCGATCGGCGCGGTGTTCGGATCATGGATGAATGATCGTGCGGTGGTTTACCGGCGCAAATACCACATCCCCCACGAATGGGGGACGGCGGTTAGCGTCCAAGCCATGGTTTTCGGCAATACTGGTGAAAATTCTGGTTCCGGTGTCGCTTTCACTAGGAATCCCGCCTCGGGTGACAAGGAACTCTACGGCGAGTTCCTGATCAATGCCCAGGGCGAGGACGTGGTGGCGGGTGTTCGCACTCCCGAGCCAGTCGGGCGTCTAAGAGATCATCTGCCCGCCGCCCATGCGGAATTACAAAGAATCCGGGAGCTCCTCGAGGGACATTTTCGCGATGTGCAGGATTTTGAATTTACGATTCAGGAGGGCAAGCTATTCATGCTCCAGACGCGTAGCGGGAAGCGTACCGCGATTGCTGCCCTCAAATTTTCCATGGATATGGTGAGTGAGGGACTAATCGACCGCAAGACAGCCATTCAGCGCAATCCGGCCGATCAGATCGAGCAGCTGCTGGCGCCAGTCTTCGATGCCGGAGCCGTAGCGAAAGCCCAAATCTTGGCAACCGGCCTGCCTGCGGGACCCGGCGCCGCCTCCGGAAAAATTTATCTCAATGCCGAGCGCGCCGTCGAGGCCGCAGCCAAAGGTGAACCCGTGATACTGGTCCGCATGGAGACATCCCCTGAGGATCTCCGTGGGATGATTGCCGCACAAGGAATCCTGACGGCCCGAGGCGGAGTCTCATCGCACGCCGCTTTGGTGGCCCGTCAGATGGGTAAGGTCTGTGTTTGCGGGGTTCCAAACCTACATGTCGATTACCGGGACAAGGTGATCCGTGTCGGTGGAAAGTCCATGCATGAGGGGGATTTCCTATCCATCGATGGCACCGCCGGAACGGTCTATGCCGGCAAATTATCAACCATGTCGTCGGAGATCGTTGCAGGACTGATTCATGGCGATGCCGATGCTAGGAAGACTCGTAAGTTTCGTGACTTCAAGCGACTCATGGACTGGTGCTCGGAATTTACCAAGCTCGAGGTCAGGACAAATGCGGATACCCCGGAGCAGACTAGGCGCGCTCTTGCTTTCGGCGCAAAGGGAGTGGGCCTCTGCAGGACGGAGCATATGTTTTTTGAGGGTGATCGCATCAATGCCATGCGTGAGATGATCCTTGCAGACAACGAGCAGGATCGTCGCAGGGCACTTGCCAAGCTGCTTCCCTACCAGCGCAAGGACTTCGCTGGAATCTTCCGCGAGCTGAAGGGATTGCCTGCCACGATCAGGCTTCTTGATCCCCCTCTGCACGAATTTCTACCTAATGATGTCAGTGGGCAGGAGGAACTTTCCCGTAGAATCGGAGTAAGCGTCTCAGCTATTGCCCGGCGAGTTCGCGAGTTGCACGAGTTTAATCCAATGCTCGGTCACCGCGGTTGCCGGCTCGGGATTACTTATCCGGAGATTACCGAAATGCAGGCGCATGCTGTGTTTGAGTCGGCCTTGGAAGTGGCTCAAACTGGTTTGAAGGTGCGGCCTGAGATCATGGTGCCGCTGGTCGGTGACCGCCGTGAATTCGATCTCCAGGCTGAAATTATCCATTCGGTTGCCTCGGAAGTGCTGGGGAAGAAGAAGAGATCCATCTCCTACACTGTGGGAACAATGATTGAGGTGCCACGAGCCGCGCTCATGGCGGGCAGCATCGCCGGCACGGCCCAATTCTTCAGCTTTGGCACTAATGATCTCACCCAGACCACCTTGGGTATCAGTAGGGATGACATGGGATCCTTTGCGACCGCTTATACAGAAAACGAAATCTTTGCCCGCAACCCTTTTGCCACCCTCGATCAGGACGGGGTCGGTCTTCTGATGAAGATGGCTGTGAGCGCGGGACGCGAGAGTAATCCCGATCTCAAGATCGGGATCTGTGGTGAACATGGGGGGGATCCTGCTTCTATAACCTTCTGTCATCGCTTGGGTATTAACTACGTCAGCTGCTCCCCCTATCGCGTACCGGTCGCGCGTCTCGCCGCTGCACAGGCGGCTTTGGCTGATTGATAAGATTCTACCGGCATCCAGCCCTCGTTTGCCGGCCGGTTTTCGGAATAAAAAAAGGGCATCCGGAAGATTCCTTCCGGATGCCCTTATTTTTGAAACGATTCTTATTTAGTAGGCGGCCTGGGCTCCCTTGATGTTTTTCTTCTTGATCCAGGACATACGGGAACGGAGCTGATCGCCCACCTTCTCGATGGGGTGTTTCTCGCCGGCTTTGAGGAGCGCGTTATACTTCTTCTTGCCGCCTTTGGCTTCTGCAATCCAATCCTTGGCGAATTTGCCCGACTGAATGTCCTTGAGGGCGCTCTTCATGCGCTTCTTCACGGAGGCGTCGATGACCTTCGGGCCGACAACGATGTCCCCGTACTTTGCGGTCTCGGAGATCGAGAAGCGCATGCCGCTGATGCCGGACTCATTGATCATGTCGACGATCAGCTTAAGCTCGTGCAGAACCTCGAAATAGGCCATCTCGGGCTGGTATCCAGCCTCGACCAGCGTCTCGAAACCGGCCTGAATAAGCGCTGCGGTACCACCACAGAGAACGGCCTGCTCGCCGAAGAGATCGGTCTCGGTCTCTTCTTGGAAGGAGGTCTCGAAGACGCCGCCGCGTGTGCCGCCGATGCCCTTGGCCCAGGTGAGGGCGGTCTTTTTGGCATTGCCGCTCTTGTTCTGGTGGATGGCGATGAGGGTGGGGACACCCTTTCCTTCCTGGTACTGGCGGCGGACGGTGTGACCGGGGCCCTTGGGAGCGACCATGATAATGTCAACATGCTTGGGCGGCTGGATCGTCTTGAAGTGGATCGCGAAGCCGTGGCTGAAGAGGAGTGTGTGACCCGAGTGGAGATTTGGGGCGATGTCCTTCTCATAGACCTCAGGGATTGTGAGATCGGGAACAGCCACAAAGACCACGTCGGCCTTCTTGACTGCATCGGCCGTGTCAAAAACCTCGAAGCCGAGTTTCTTGGCGACAGCTCGGCTCTTGCTCTTGGGGTAGAGGCCGATGATGACCTTGACGCCGCTCTCCTTGAGGTTGAGGGCATGGGCGTGTCCCTGGGAACCGAAGCCGATCACGGCACAGGTTTTTCCCTTGAAGAACTTCAGGTCGGCATCTTTGCAGGTGTAGATTTTAGCGGGCATGGGTTGGTGGTTTTTGGGTGATGGTGAATGGTGAGATATTACTTGGAGCGGGCAAGGGCGATTTTGCCGGTGCGGGTCAGTTCTGTGATTCCAAACGGACCCATCAGAGCAAGGAACTTGTCAATCTTGCTCTCGGAGCCCGTGACCTCGATCGCAAGGCGTTTCGGCTGAACGTCGATGATCTTGGCGCGGAAGATATCGCAGATCTGCATGATCTCGCCTCGGGCCTTGGCATCGGCCTTCACGCGGATAAGCACGAGCTCGCGGTCGACATAGTCCGACTCGCCGAAGTCCTCGACGCTGATGACGTTTACGAGCTTGTCGAGTTGCTTGTTGACCTGATCCAGCACCTTGTCGTCCCCGCGGACCACGATGGTCATGCGGGATGTCTCGGGGTCAAGAGTCGGGCCGACGTTCAGGGTGTCGATATTGAAGCCGCGTCCGCTGAACATGCCGGCGATACGGGTGAGGACACCGAATTTGTTTTCGACGAGGATGGAGATGGTGTGGCGCATAGAAGCTTCGCCCCATAACGGAGCTGATCCTTTAGAATGCTGAAGCTCTTTTTTTTCGTCAAACGGAAAGAGACTGATTACCACTGCTGGATGCAATTCCTTCAACTTCCCGATCGCGATTTCGACGCCTACATTTTCGACTGCGACGGCACTCTCGCCGACACAATGGGTCTCCACTACGACGCCTGGAAGATGGCCCTCGAGCCGCATGGGGCTGATCTACCCGAGGATCTCTACTATAGCTGGGGAGGGCGTCCCACCCGCGAGATCGTCGAGGCGCTTAACGAGATGCAGGGGCTGTTCATGGACCCGGATCTTATGGTTCATCATAAGGAAGGGCTGTATCATCAACTTCTCCCCAGCGTTCAACCGATCGATGCCGTTGTTGCGATCGCACGCTCCTTTCACGGTAAGAAACCGCTTGCCGTGGCCTCCGGTGGCGGCCGCAAGTCGGTTCATGCCACCCTTGAGGGGCTCGGGTTGACTCATCTCTTTGAAGCAATCGTCACGTCCGAGGATTACAAGAATGGCAAGCCCTCTCCCGATCCTTATCTGGAAGCGGCCCGCCGCCTCAGTGTCGATCCTTCGGAATGTCTCGTCTTCGAGGATACCGAAATCGGACGCCAGTCGGCGGAAGCCGCGGGCATGCAGTGCGTGCTGGTGGATTCCCGCAAATAGAAGTCCGAAAATAGACCACGTAATAGGCCCCGTAAATATTTTCGTCTCTCAGGCGGTGGCGACTACTGCGACCCGGCACCAGAGGCCTGTGCGGCCACTTTCTTAAGCAGTGGTTCGAACTCGGCATTCCAGAGTCCGATCAAGGGGCGCTTGCTCTGAAAGCCCGCCACGCCAGCGTCACTCACGGTATAGACCTTGGGGCTGATTCTGTAATTGTTTGTTCCGGGAATCGGAGTGATTTTTACCTCCACCCTGATCATCTGAGGATCGCCATAGCTGCCCCAGAGAACATTGGCTAGTTGGTTGGAATTTTTGTCGAAGGAGACGGAGCTGATGTCGTTACCAAAAGCCGGAGTGTAGCCGTAGTTCGGAAAGACAGACTGCGCAGCTGTAACGATTGCCGTGGGATTGGAGTTGGTGACGGTGACGGAGCCCATGCCGCCGGATTTCTCAACATGGGTGGTGAGGCACCCGGCGAGCACGAGTGTGGCAGCGGCAAACAGAGCGGAGAGATATTTCACAGGGATAAAGGGGATGAACTCATAGAAAAAAATAAAAGGTGATCGAGAGGAATGAAAAACGAATTCCAATCAGGTTTTTTATTCCCCTTTATCCCTGTCAGTAAACTCAGGAATCAGTCTGTGATATGAACGGGTGATCCGCTTGCAGGTTGCGCGGCTCGGAGCTTTGCGATGACGCGGGGAATGATCTCCAGTGCTCGGTCGATTTCGGTATCGGTGGTTGTGCGACCTAAGGAGAAGCGGAGGCTGGCGCGTGCCTCGTCGCGGCTGACGCCCATGGCGGTGAGGACGTGGGATGGATTAATCGATCCGCTACTGCAGGCTGATCCCGCCGAGCAGCAGAGACCCTCTTTGTCAAAAAGAAGAAGCGCGGTTTCGGCTTCGATGCCGGCGAAGGTAAGATTGCTGGTGTTCGGGAGTCGTGGTTCGTCCGTTCCGTTGCGTCGTATCCCTGCGACTGTTGAGAGAAGAGTCTGCTCGAAATGATCCCGCAGTTTTCCGATCCGTTCCGCCGCCATCAGAAGGTGGGCCTGTGCCAACTCTGCAGCCTTCCCGAAGGCAATGATCGAAGCAACATTCTGAGTTCCTCCCCGCTTACTCTCCTCCTGACTGCCGCGAAACAAGGGGGTGTAGCGGGCGCGGCGGTTCACATAGAGAGCGCCAACACCTTTTGGCGCGTAGAGCTTGTGGGCAGAAAGGGAGGCATACTGGACGCCAAGTTCTTCCAGATTGATCGGCACCTTACCCGCGGCCTGCACGGCATCGAGATGAAGGGGAACTTTCCGGCGCGTTGTGATGGAGACGATCTCATCGATGGGGAAGAGGACGCCGGTTTCGTTGTTAGCCCAGAGCAGTGAGACGACAGCTGTGTCGGCCGTGATGGCTGATTCCAGTTTTTCAGGATCAAGGATTCCATCCTTATCTACGGGTAGCCAGGTGATCTCGTAACCGCGTGTGGCTAGATATTCGCAGAGTTTGATGGTCGCGCTGTGCTCGACCGCCGAGGTGATGATGTGGCGCTTGTCGGGATCGATCGCGAGGGCCGAGAGGATGGCGGTGTTAGTCGCCTCTGTGCCGCAGCTGTTGAAGATGATCTCGGAGGGTTGTGCTCCGACAAGGGAGGCAACCTGCTCCCGGGCTTTGGTCAACGCTGCTGCTGAGCGGCGCCCCAATGAATACAAACTGGAGGGATTCCCAAATTCATTTTCGAGCCATGGAAGCATAGCGGCAAGCACCTCGGCGTCGATCGGCGTGGTGGCGTTGTGGTCGAGATAGAGAAGTTCGGACATGGCTTGAGATAGTGATACTAAAAACAGTGGTGTCCCTCTGGCAATGCGCCGTTGCGTTTATGACGCGGACTCCATCCACCGAACTTACTGCTTAATGGGAAGCAAGTTCCGGTTCGGGCTTTGGAGTCGGCTTGCCTGGCCCGCCAGAATCCCTAGTCGGGGCGTCCGGCTTCGGGAGGTTTCCGCCATCCTCGCCCGGGTCTTTCTCATGGGGATCGGAGAGATGATCGATCGCGATGAAGAGGGTTTTGGAGTGGCGGGCGAAGAGAAGGTTGAAGAGAACAATCGGAGTCAGAACAGCCGCGAGCAGCCAGCCAATGGAAGGATGGATAACTAAATCTAGGGTAATATAAATAACGATACCCAGTACGCTGCCCGCTCCGTAATTGATAACCCAGGTCGAGGCAAGAAAGTAACCGGGTTCACGCTCGTAGGGATAGCCGCAGCGGGGGCATCCATCCAGGGGTGAGAACCAGTCGCGTAGGGATCGGGTTTTGAGTAGCGCAGCGAAGACTGGCGACTTGCCGCAGACCGGACAGCGAAGGATCATCGCCCGCCCGAAATATCGGAGCGCTTTTCCAACAAAGCTCTCCGGTGCGCGGTTGGTCACGATAATGATTTCCCCGGATATTGGGGATTACTGGACCCAGCGGCCGGTGCTGCTGCCAAGTGTTGGATGCCATCCCGGCACGTCACTGCCGGAATAATCTGTCGACCCGATGGCACCTATCATGCGCTGACCGGTGGCCCTGCGCCAGAGGGCGCACATGCTCTCCCCGGTGTGGCATCCCCAGCTCTTGACAAAAGCACGGGGTGCAAAGTCCTCGCGATCGATTTGATTGAGCTCGGTCTCGTGTAGCCAGACCTTGGAGCCGGTGTCGATCTCGTTGCTGTAATCGAACATGAAGCAGCATTTGTTAGAGTGCCCGAAATACTCAAGATTCGCTATCTTGACCTGATCACGCGGTTTTCCAGCATTGAGGTAATTGATCAACTGCTTCTGATTGTTGAAAAAGATGAGATTTGCCGCGGTCTTCTTCTGGATCGAGTCGAGTTCGGTAAGGAGGTTGCGATTTTCTTGACGGGTGCCACGGCGGACATAGGAGGGCTTGTAGACGAGCCAAGTAATCCGGGCCTCGGGACCGAATTGCTGGCGAAGCTCCTCAAGGCGGATACGCGAAGCATGAGCGAAATTAGCCCACCAGTGGTCATGAGGCACCTTCTTGAATTTTTCCCACTCGATTAGCGAGGGGCCTCCGGTAATGACGATATACTCTTTCTGGAAGTTCTCCTGGGCACGGAGAGTTTCTGTGAAAGCGAGCGTGCAAAGCGGGATCAGCGGCAGGCAAAATCTGAAGATCGCGAGGTTCATATTATGACTTATTTCTCTAGAGCAACTACGCATTCAATCTCCACATCGAATCCTAGCAACTGAGTGCCGACCGTGGCTCGGGCAGGGGGATGATCGCCACCGAAGTACTCCGCATAGACGGCATTCATCTCCTTGAATGTCTCTGGAGTGAGATTGCTGAGATAGACGCGGCACGAGACGGTATTCGCAAGACTGGCTTCTGATCCCTCGACGACGCGTTTGATGTTCTCCAGAACAAGTCGAGTCTGCTCGGTGACGCTTCCCCTCTCGATCTTGCCTGTCACAGGATCCCATGGAGTCATGCCCGAAACAAAGAGAAGAGGTGAGGCGGTCTGGACAGATAGAGAATAGGGGCCAAGAGCGGGGGGGCATCCTGCAATAGTACGGTTCGTGGTCTTCATGGAGTGACAATCGGTTGGAGTATGAAAAAATGGATTTCTTAGAAAGAAGCACTCGAGAGGTATGAAATCAATAAATCTGCGGACTTCTCTCTATTGAAACCTTTTAACCGTTCACTTTTTTAACTCTTCTCAGCGTTGGTGAAGCTTTGCGGGGGCGCTTGGCAGGCGGGCGATCCTTGGAGTCGGCACCTTTCACGCGGGATCTCTCCGAACGATATGAAGCCGGCGACTTACCCGAGGTAGGCGATTGAATTGATTTGGATGCTTTGGAAGACAAGGGCATGGGCGTGAAGAGCGGACCCTTGATGGCACTAAGAGTCTTGGCCCTCGGTTTGCGAAGAAACGCTGGCTTTTCTTTCTTCAGCTTCGGTGCTTTTAGTGCTTTTTGGAGAATCTCAAGATCCTCCTTACGCAGATCACGGTAACTGCCGGGCTTGATCCCTCGGAGTGTGAGAGGGCCAAGGCGCACTCTGGTAAGTCGTTTCACATTGAACCCGATCTGACCTAGCATGACGCGGATCTGGCGCTTGATTCCCTGATGCAGGATGATCTGGATCTTGTTCGGGGCAAGATTGCGCACGGACTCGATCCGGGCGACCGAACCCTCGATCCAGGTGCCGCGTCGGAGTGATGCTGCATCTTTGTCTGTGAAGGTCTTGTCGAGAATTACCTCGTATTCCTTGTCGACCCCCTTGGAGGGATGCATGAGGTCCTGTGCCAGGATCCCGTCATTGGTTAGCAGCAGAAGCCCTTCGCTATCCTTGTCGAGGCGTCCGACATGGAAAAGGTGTCCCGTGTCTGAGGGAAGTAGGTCGAAGATGGTGCGCTCTGCGTGCTTGTCGCTGCGGGTGCAGGTGTAGCCGGCAGGTTTGTTGAGTATAATCGTCCGAGGAGCGAAAGCATGAATGACGCGTCCGCTTAACCGGACATCATCCTCCGACAGGACCCGGGTCGCGAGATCGCGGCAGACGGAACCATTGATGGAAACGCTTCCCTTGAGGATCAGTTCCTCGCAGGAACGGCGGGAACCAAGCCCTGCCGCAGCTAAAAAACGATTCAGGCGCAGACCCGTCTCTTTGGGTGTGCGCCTGATGCTTGGGGATTCACCGGTTGTAACCGTTCTTCCCTTGGGCGAATGATCCGGTAAAGGGATCAGGCTTCTGGCTTGGTTTTGGGCAGGCCGATGACGCGCTGTCCGGCTTTGAACTGACCACGCTTCTTGAGCAGTTCAACGCGCTCATAGCGCTTCAGCACGCTGCGTTTGGCAGCGATTGTGCTGCTTCCTTTAAGGCTGGGATGTTGGCTCATGGGGCGTGGAATATGGATAATTAAAGGGCAAAAGGCAAATGAAATGTGGCGGTGGCTTAATCGTTACTTGAAGGGTTCCTTAGACCAAGCCCAGCTTCATACGGCCTGCCTCACTGATCATGCTCTGGTTCCAAGCGGGATCCCAGACGAGTTCCACTTCGGCTTCATCAATTCCCTCCAGGGTCAGGATCTTGCCTCGGGCATCGGCGGCAATAGTGGGGCCCATGCCGCAACCTGGGGCAGTCAGCGTCATTTTCACATGGGCCTTGGTGACTCCCTCTTCGGGATGCTGGAGCTGGCACTCGTAGATCAGACCAAGATCGACCACGTTGACAGGAATCTCGGGATCAAAGACGGTCTTGAGCTGATTCCAGATGGCCTCTTCGAGAGGTCCCTCGACGGCTGTCTTGACAGGTTCTGTGGGGGTGGAAGCCTCAAGGCCCAGGGCGTCGGCATCTTTTTCATCGATACGGGCAAGTCCTCCGGGAGTCGCTACGGTGTAGGTGCCGCCCAAGGACTGGGTGACCATGACCTTGGTGCCGGCAGGAAGTTGGAGAGGATTGCCGCTAGGGATCTGGATCGCGTCGGTGTCGCGCTTGAGGACGATTTCTTGTTGAGAGTTCATTGAGGAAGACTATGGCGTCGGGGCTTTTGGTAGAAGTGTGATTTTGACTTTTCCCGATTTGGGGGTGATTTGGTCGGCAAGAGTGGGGCCAGTTTGGCTTGTTTGACCCAAGGCCGGAATAGAAGCTTCTGCAATGGAAGAGGCCGGATCAAGGGCCGAACGAAGGGCATCTTCGACGAGTTGGGCGCAGTGGATCTTCATTGGGGGGAGGGGGCCGAGAGCTGATGAGAGTTCTTCACCACTCATGGAGAGTGCCTCGGAGGCAGTCTTGCCTCTGATCATTTCGGTAGCGACGCTCGCCACGGCGATCGCTGTCTGGCAACCGAAGGTCTGGAAGGTGGCCCGGTCGATCACCTTGCGGCCGTCTTCCTCCTTGAACTTCACCCACATCCGAAGCATGTCGCCGCAATCACTCCGGCCTACGGTGCCGACGGCATCTGCATTCTCCATCTCACCGAGGTTTTTCGGATTCTTGGAAGCCGCTTCTATGGATTGAGTCTGATCATCACTCATAATGCTTCGGTAGTGTAGCGTGGAAGAGAAGGATCGGCATGCTCGGAGTACGCATCGATGCCGCCCTTAAGTCCCTTGATCCCAGTGAATCCATGGCCAGCGAAGTAGGCGGCTGCATCCAGAACTCGTCCGCCGGTGTGATCGATCAAGATAATCTCTGCCTCTTTCGGCCAGTTCATGGATTCCTGCATAATTTCCTGAGTCATGAGGCGGCTTCCGGGGATCGCGACGGCCTCAAATTCCTCGCGTGTCCGGATGTCGAGGAGACGTATGGAGGGATCAGCAATCCGAGCAAAGAGGTCGGCAGGAGAAATCAGGAGCGCCTCGTCCTTTAGATGTCCTTCTTTGATTTCGCCCATGACGGCGACCGGATTCAGCCCGCCGTTGCGTGCACAGATCTGAGTCAGAGTTTCGCTAGGAGAAAATCCGCAACTGCTGCAGCCACCGATATGGTGCAGTTGAAAAAGCGTACGGCGTGCCCCCGGGAAAATACCGAGAAGCTCCTCCATCGTCAGGTCGGGGTGTGCTTCGATGGTGGCGTTCTGCATAGAGAAAAGATAATCTAAAGATTTTTAATATGGAACTCAGGAACTTAAGAAAAAGGCGCCTAGGAAGCCGGCTTAGTCATTCGAGGCCGTTGCCGAGAAGTCCGATCCCGCATTGGCAGGAGAGGATGCCTTATTGGGGACGATCGGCAGACAAATGAAAGCCCCTTGATTTATCAGCTCGCGATGGGATGAGGGTCCGTTCTAGGGTTTTGGTCACATGAGTTTTCAGAAACCAAGGCCAGCCAGAGCGATGTATGAGGGTCGGTGGATTTTTTTGATCCTGATCCTTGCAAATGTGGCCTCCGAAACCAGACTGCTCCATTCTTTTCTCCCTCCGGTTATTACCGGTGGACTACTTCTTTTCTGTCTCTGGTTCTTCCGTGATCCGGAACGCAAACCGCCAAATGACACTTCCCTTGCTGTTTCTCCAGCCGACGGGACGGTGACTCATGTGGATGAGGTTGAAGAGGAGCAGTTCTTCAAGCGCCGGATGAAGCGCATCTCGATCTTTCTCTCCGTCTTCGATGCCCACGTGAACCGCAGTCCGATCGCTGGTGAGGTACTCTTTACCGAGGGCCGCGGCGGTCTCTATCTTGATGCCCGTCATCCCGAGGCCTCGGCGCTCAACGAGAGTCTCTTCTGGGTTTTCGGATCGAAGGAGAACCTTGAGAGTGCCGTTGCCGTGAAGCAAATCACTGGAGCGATCGCCCGGCGGATCGTTCCCTGGGCACAGCTCGGCGAGAGCATGGAGCGCGGCGAACGGTTCGGTATGATCCGCTTCGGCTCACGCACTGACCTCTATCTTCCCCTTGATGCTGAGGTCCTCGTCTCGGTGGGAAATAAGGTAAAGGGTGGCGAGACAGCAGTCGCTCGACTGTCAGCCTGAGTATCGATTTTTTCCCCCATCAGGTATGAACAAACACGAGCCCAAGATTTACCTTCTTCCAAATTTGATGACGGCAGGTAATCTGTTCTGTGGTTTCGCCGCGGTGCTCAAGATTATCGAGGCCGCCCTCCTGAACAATGATGGTGATCCTGTTACCAACTGTTACCATCAGGCGCTTGCATTCATCTTGGGTGCCTGCGTCTTTGACCTGCTCGATGGACGTGTGGCACGCCTCGGCGGGCATGAGAGTCCCTTCGGAAGAGAATTCGATTCCTTGGCCGACGTGGTCTCCTTCGGACTGGCCCCGGCTCTACTGGTCTACCAGATCGTACTGAAGGACTTTCACAAGACTGGCTGGGTGATCGCCTTCGTTTATCTACTTTGCGGTACGCTGCGGTTGGCGCGGTTCAACTGTATCGCTGCAGCTGTCAAGGATCCTAACGAGGTGAAGGATCATTCGAATGAATTCATGGGCTTCCCCATTCCTGCTGCGGCTGGGCTGATCGCTTCACTCACGCTCCTCATGCTCTGGCTGCAGGAGGGTGAACGGACCATCGGCAAGTGGAAATTTGCACTGCCTGTTCTCCTACTCTTCCTCTCGTTCATGATGTTCAGCCATGTCCGTTATCCGAGCTTCAAGGGTCTGAACTGGAGGACGCAGCGCTCCCTCCCCCGGTTTCTTCTAATCATCGTCGTGCTCGCGTTTGCGGGGCTGAACTACGAGTGGATGCCTGCCGTGCTTTTTGTCGGATTCCTACTTTACGGATTCATCCGCCCGCTTCTTTCACTTCATCTTCGTAAAGAAATCGAGGACGAAGAGCCGGAGAAATCTCATCCCCTATAATAGGAGTGGAGGTTTTGTTAGAGCAGTAAGCTCCTGTTTTTCCAGAGATAGGCGAGACCGGAATAAATGGTCAGGACAATGGTGATCCCGATCAGCACCGGACCCACGTGCACCCAAAGAAACTTTAGCCAGAGGGACTCATCTCCGAAGATATCGCCTGCGGCTAGCAGGATCAGGAAAAAAAGGATCGTGATGAACTGCCAAGCTGTCTTGTGCTTGCCGAGGGAGTCTGCGGGTAAGATCTGCCCCTGTCCCGCGGCGAGTTGGCGGAGTCCGGTGATGAGGAATTCGCGCGTGATGATGACGATGACGGCCCAGGCCGGGAGGGCACCCAGCGGGATCAGACAGACCAGAGCCGAGGCGACCAAAACCTTGTCGGCAAGCGGATCAATGAGCTTTCCGAAATTCGTCATCTGGTTGAGCCTTCGGGCCAGATATCCATCCAGCCAGTCAGTCAAAGAAGCTATAATGAAGATAAGCAGGGCGACGACATCTCCCCAGTGGGTGGAGGTGGAGAGAAAGGCGACGAAAAAACCGGTCAGGATCAGACGGCCGACAGTCAGGCGGTTGGGAAGATTCATCGGCGTGTATGTTGGGGGAATGGAGGCTAGAACGCGATTGCCATCCCACCTTCATGGGAGATAAGGTTTTCCACTATTTCAGACAACTTGAATTTATAAAATCTATGAGCAACACCAACAGCACTACCCTGAGCGATATCGGCCTGATCGGCCTCGCCGTCATGGGTGAGAACCTCGTCCTCAACATGGAGAGCAAGGGCTTCTCCGTCAGTGTCTACAACCGCACCGCGGCCGTGACTGAGAAGTTCGCCGAAGGCCGCGCCAAGGGTAAGAATATCATTCCTACCAAGACCCTTGAGGAATTCGTTAGCTCCCTTGCCCGTCCCCGCAAAGCGATGATCATGGTGAAGGCCGGCGCCCCTGTGGATGCCGTGATCGACCAACTTGTTCCCCTGCTAGAACAGGGTGATATCATCATCGACGGCGGCAACAGCCTCTGGACAGATACGCAGCGCCGTGAGAAGGCTCTCAAGGAAAAAGGACTTCACTATGTAGGCGCTGGCGTCTCCGGCGGCGAGGAGGGCGCTCTCAACGGCCCTTCGATCATGCCAGGTGGTTCGGAAGAGTCATGGAAGTCCGTCGGTCCGATTTTCCGCAAGATCGCCGCGATTGTGGAGGGAGAGCCCTGCTGCCGTCATATGGGGCCGGATGGTGCCGGTCACTACGTCAAGATGATCCACAATGGCATCGAGTACGGCGACATGCAGCTTATCTGCGAGGCCTACGCCATCCTCAAGACTGCTATCAATCCGACAGCCGAGGAGTTTCACCAGATCTTCGCCGAGTGGAACAAAGGAGAGCTTAACAGCTATCTTATCGACATCACCGAGCAGATCTTCACTAAGAAGGACGAAGAAACCGGCAATCCCCTGGTGGATGTCATCCTAGACAAGGCCGGGCAGAAGGGAACGGGCAAGTGGACCGTCGGCAACGCTGTCGAACATGCCGTCGTCCTCTCGACCGTCAATGCCGCCGTGGAGGCCCGCATCCTCTCTTCCATGAAGGATAAGCGTGTTGCCGCCAGCAAGATCCTACCCACAGTAGAGGTGAAGCCTTTCACGGGAGATCGCCAGCAGTTCATCAACGATGTCCGCGATGCCCTCTACGCGAGCAAGATCGTCAGCTATGCCCAGGGTCTCGACCTCCTCGCCACGGCTGGCAAGTTCTACAACTGGAATCTGAACTTCGGGGATATTGCCACTATCTGGCGCGGCGGTTGCATCATACGGGCGGCTTTCCTGAACCGTATCAAGGAGGCTTATGAGGCCAATCCCAACCTTGAGAACCTGATGCTGGCTCCTTTCTTCACCGAGGTGTTCGTTAAGTCGCAGGCCGGATGGCGTCGTGCCATTTGTGCTGCCGTCGAGCGCGGTGTGGCCGTCCCTGCCTTTACCGCCAGCCTCGGATACTACGACAGCTATCGCAGCGCTCGCCTCCCGGCGAATCTCCTGCAGGCCCAACGCGACTTCTTTGGCGCTCACACCTATGAGAGGCTGGACAAGCCTGCCGGAGAGTTCTTCCATACGAATTGGACCGGTCAAGGGGGCACAACCGCCTCGACCACCTACACGGCCTAAAGGATACCTGAGAAGCGTTCGGCTTTATTTAAAGCTTTCCCAATACCCGAACCTTTCGCTCGTGCGGTTGGTTCGGGTATTTTTCTTGATGGATCGACATCCTTGGGGGGATTTACCCCTTGCCCCGACCTGATCCTGCCCTAACCTTTAAGAGTTCATGGTATTTTCCGCCCGCTCCCTGATCCTGATCTCGTTACTTCTGCCAGTTTTGGCCGAGGCCTCGATCTCTGATGTCGTCGACTCGGTGAAGGCCCGTTTTTCCGCCGACTCGGGGGCCATGTCGGGGGCAGATTTCGAGAGAATGGCCATGCAGATCAGAGAAAAAGCGATCCAGCAGACCCGCCCTCCCACGGTGACCATTCCAACTGCCCCGGTTCTAGGATTTGGCAAGTATCCCTGGCATCGGAACATCATGACCACGATTTTCTGGATCGGGGAGCGCCCGACGGCCCGGAATCCCGTCCCGAATAACAGAAGCGCCTGGGATTCCAACTGGGCCAGGAATTATGGCGGCTACGATAATCCGGACACCCGGTACCGCGATCCCAAGACCTACGCCCCACGAGGGTTCACCCCCCGCCAGAATCCCTTCTATTGCGCGCTTCCTTACTGTGATGTCTCCCGGGGTAACACCAAGGCCGAGGTAAGGAAGGTTGTCCCTTGGTTCCGCGATTGCTTTGAGAGGGAGGGCAAGTCCGTCCTGAAGGGTCGTTGGCTCGCCATCCATCATGGGGGAAAGACCGTCTTTGCGCAGTGGGAGGACTGCGGTCCCTTCCGCACTGACCACTGGCAATATGTCTTTGGCAATGCGCTTCCCCGCCCCAACCTGAACCGCGGTGCAGGACTCGACATCTCCCCGGCAGCCCGCGACTACCTCGAGATGGGAAAAAACGACCTTTGCGACTGGAAATTTGTCGATGCTGCAAGCGTTCCTGACGGCCCTTGGAAATACTTCGGGGACAACAACACTTTCATGCTCATCCGCAAAGGAGTGAATCTTTACCAGCATGACCGCAATAATGCCAAGCGCTCCCCGACCACCACGTACACCACCCGCCCGAGTGTCAGCTCCGTCCCGCTCTCCGGAACTTCTACGGGAGTTCGGGTCAGCCCTCCCTTTGCATCGCAGTAGTTTAGGCCGATCCTAATCTTTGTTTTTTCAAGAAGGCGATCGCTACGAAGAGTAGTTCGCATCCGACGAATGTCGCGACCAAGGGAAACCCTCCCGTGCCGAATCCATAGCTGTGGAGGCCTGCGCCTAGTACGAAATTCACACCATACCAGGCCATCAAGACGCTCATGAAGGCGATGACCGAGCCGACCGCAAGACCGAAGCCCCCCCAGAGTCCACTGATCCTGCCATGGAGCAGAAACAGGTAGCCAAGCAGGGCTGTGAGGGCCCAGGTTTCCTTTGGATCCCAGTCCCAGAAACGCCCCCAGGAATAGTTGGCCCAGACGCCACCCAGGATCGTACCCGTGGTCAGCAGGAGCACTCCGACCTGAAGGGTCTTATAGAGGTAGGTGTAGAGAATGGCTGTCGGCTTCCTGCCTGCGATGATCTGCGCCAGGGCGACATGGGCCACACCGAGTGAAAGGGCGAATGCGGCATAGCTCAGGGTGATGGAGAGAACGTGGGTGGAGAGCCAGAAATTATCCCTCAACACCGGGGTGAGGGGATGAATCGAGTGGTCGAGGATTACCGGTTGGCTGTCCGCCAAGATCAGCGAGGCGACGGCCACGGGAACAGCTCCCAGCAAAAATGACCCAGCCCGATAAATAGTCTCGAAGATTAGGGCGAAGAGGATTGTCCCGAAGGCGACCCAGATCACTGACTCATACATGTTGGTGACAGGAGGTCGTCCGGCAATCAGCACTCTGGAGAGCAATCCCGCCGCCTGAATTAGGAAGCCGCTTCCAGCGAGTACCCAGGCAAGTTGGTAGCCTCGGCGTTCCCAACTATTTCGAGAGAGCAGCAAGACGATGCCGGCCGCCGCATAGAGGATCCAGGCCCAGCGGAAGGGATGGGCTTTCTGATAGACGACTTCCAGCGAGATCTTCCAATCAGAAGGGAGCCCCCCGACCTGTTTTTGCAGACCCAGAAGCGATGTTGCTGCTTCATCGAAACGGCTTGGGTCCAGGTGAGTCCAGGCTGAGCGCATCGAGTGCACGGAATCGATAATATCTTTTCCTTCGGTGGGATCGAGTTGTGCCGTGGTCAGCCAATCACTGCCCGAGAGGGGGGCGATGATCTTGAAATCATCACCCTTCAGCAGACTCTCGAAGAGGCCCATCCTCATGCCGACATCGGAAGCCTCCTTCTGAAGGCCGACGAGTTTGGCCCGCGGATCGCGGCGTCGGATCTCGGCAGTAGCGGTGATCTCCTTAGACAGGGCATCGTTGGAAGTGAGTTCATTCCAGCTGTAGAGCTTCCGAGCAGGTTCAAGGCTGAGGTGCTTCCTCAGTGGGAGGTTCGAGACCAGGATCAGTTGCTTTGCTTTCCAGGAGTCATCAGGGCTCATCCAGAATCCTGTGATCACGGTCATGGCATCCTGCTTCTGTCCATCCATGTTGAGTGCTGTTTTCCCGGAGAGAGATCGGAGGGTCTCCTCGGTGAAGACAAGATAAGGTTTTTTTCTGCCTCCCTCCTGGATCACGAGGGATTCAAGACTTTTAGGAGAGACCTGCGCCAGCGCTGCTGCGATGGGAATCAGGTTCAGTGAAAGCAGCGCTACAAGTAGCGGGATCTGGGATGAAGGTTTCATTCTCTCGGACGGATATAGAACATGGTGGCGATGCCGACGCAGATGGCAAGCGAACCGATCCATTTCGGCAGCCAACCGGGATCATAGAGCACCTGGAGCGTTGTTTCCTTGAGATCGCGGGGATTCCACTCTGCCTGCGAGAACTTGTAGTTGAATCCCGTCATGTTGGCCAGCAGGCCGCCGGGATAGGAGGCGGGGTGATTCATCCGAATGAGTCCCTCTTTCTCAGCGCCGGTCTTGGTATTCTTGAATCGGACAGTGGCTTGGAAGTCCGATGGTGTCTCAGTGCCTTCGTCGCGCGGAACCTCGAAATCAACAAGCGCAATCGAAAAAGGAATCGGTCTGAGCTCGAGACCATAGCCGATTCGGACCATCTCCTTGCCCAGTACCAGAGGCACCACTCCTCCCGAGGCAACCCAGAGGGGAGTAGATTTTTCTCCCTCCGGGTTTGAGAGAAAGGCACGGAAGCCAGGAACCCCGTTCTCGGCACCCGACTCGTCCGGAGCAGGAGTTGTCACTACAGCACTGTTCTTGGCGATCTGGCTCACATGCAGGCGCCAGTCGGCCCATCCGAGAGGGAGAAGATCCTCTTCATGAAGATTCCCTGATGAGGTGACTGAGGCCCCGCGTCCGAGCCGGTACTCCAGAGACTTTCCGTCACTGGCGGGAATCAGATCGAGCCATGGCTTTTTATTATTCGGATCGTGCGTTGGGAGAGCTGCGGCATTGGAGGCCATGGTAAGAGCTGCCCGTCCGAAGAAATCATAGGTCCCGGGTGAGCCCTCACCGGTGCTAAGCCCAACATGGAGCGTCTGCTTCATCATGCCACTGGAGAAATCGAGCAGGACACCCGTTCCACCAGCCTTCCCGGAGGCAGGTGCCAGATGGGGCTGTGGGCTGAGATGTTCGGAGACTGCCTCGATGCCGATCCGGAGTGAGGTGCCTGGTACTGGGAGATACTTCGGTGAGGCAACCGAGGTATGCAGGAAGCGCGTTTCGAGCGGCATCAGGTAGAGATAGCTGTCTGAGGGACTCTCCACCTGGATGCAACTCCGGTCGGTAACGATCTTGCGCTGGGGCTGACCATCGGTGCGGAGGGTGACATTTCCCTCGAACCCGAGCCTCGAGCCAATGACTGCGCCAATCAGCAGGAGAATAATACCATAATGAGTGATGATGAAACCTGTGTGCTTCCTCTGCCAGGGCAAGCGTGTAAGCGTGACAGCGAAGAGATTGATGCAGAGCACGGCCAGCCAGGCAATGAACCATGGGGCCTTGTAAATCCAAGCCCGTGCAACGCCCGAGTCGAAGTGGGCCTCCGTGAAAGTCGCCGTGGCGATGGCGATAGCGATCGTTCCGAGAAGCACTAGCGCCAGCTTCAGCGAGCCTAGTAGGTGAATCACTCTCCAAAGAGGAGATCGTCTCTGGCGCTCCGCTATCATGGCCGCCCGTGAAAGGGGAGACTTGGTGGGGTTGCCGTCAGCAGACATCCCGACGAGTCTAGTGAATCGGTGGAAGGTAAGCAAACAGAGGTTGATTCACAGTGATGAAGGAGATGAATGGAATATTCGAAGAAATTGGAGTGGAATGTTTACCCATCCCTTTTATCCCCTTCATCCTTGTGAAAAATGTTCGGGTATCCCGTGGATGAACTGATCAAGAATAAGTAATGGACCAGCAACTCCAGATCCTTATCAACCGAGAATGGATTTCGCCATGGGGCGATCGGCTGTTTTCCTTTATTGCCGATTACGGTGCATGGGCTCCGTGGCTTCTCCTTCTTTTGGTGCTGGCGTTGGTCTTCGGCAACTTCCGTTTCCGTTCCGCAATTCTGGCTGCGGGTCTTGCTGTGGGACTAAGCGATGGGATTGGAGTGAATCTCCTGAAACACACGGTTGCTCGTCCCCGACCGAGCCAGGTGGAGCCTGGTGTACGCGTGGTCAAGTTGGGGAGTGTTCCCGCTAAATTACCAAAAATCTGTGGCCTGTTCGCTGATCCTGCGGTGAATTTTCCCCAGGGAAATACGCTACCGGAAATCCCGGGCATGATGATAGAGGACAGCTCCGTGAAGGGACGTTCTTTTCCATCCGGTCATGCGGCCAACAACATGGCGGTGGCCACTGTCCTGATACTCTTCTTCGGATGGCGTGGGGCCATTTATCTCCCTATCGCCCTGCTCATCGCCTACTCGCGTATCTACACCGGCTCCCATTGGCCGCTGGATGTTCTGGGCGGGATGATTCTGGGTATCTTCGGAGGTTGGCTGGCCGCGAAGGGTCTTGATCTGGTCTGGAGGAGATTCGCTAGGAAGATTGTACCGTGTCTTGCTGAGAAGTATCCCACCATGATTCCTCGAAAGTCATGAAGGGAAAGAATAGCAAGTTGATGAAGGTGAGTGTTACCCAGACCATGATGCTCTGGGCGGCCGTCCTTGCGCTGACCGTGCTGCGTCTTGTGGTGGCGACAAGCGGCTCTTTCACGGAGAGCGAAGCCTTTCTTTCAGTCTGCGCAACCCATCCGGCTGGCGGCTACATTGAGGGATCTGCGGGTGTCCCTCTGCTCATTGCTTTGTTCAAGCTGCTCGGTGGATCGGGGCTCTTTTATCTGAGATGTCTCGGGCCGCTGGCCGCCTTGATTCTCTCCTGGTGCATCTGGTGGATCGGCAGGCGGATTGCGCCCCATCGCCCGGCAGTAGCCCTCTGGTCGGTATTGGGTTTCAATCTCCTGCCGTCCGTGAATTTGGCCTCTCTGGTCATGGATGGAGCAGCGGTGACGGCGACGATGATCCTGCTCGCGATTGTTGCCGGGTGGAGTGCTGCGGCTCAAACTTCCAAAAACTCCACGGGGCTGGCTCCCTGGGCTCTCTTCGGTGTTACCCTCGCTGCGGGCACTCAGTTCTGGCAGATGATTGGTCTACTGCTTCCAGTTGCGATCGTTTTTTTATCTGTGAATCTCGGAGTAATGGCCCTTCCGTGGCGTGGCATTACCCTATCTATGTTTCTGCTGATCCTCGGATGGATCCCATCCCTTGTATGGAATGCCAGTCATGACTGGATCCAGTTTAGCAGTGTGGCCCATGGATTTGATTTTATTCAGATTGGAACATGGACTCTTTCGCTGGGCTTGATCGTGACCGCCAGTGCTGTGGCCATACCTTTGTTCGTGAGGTTGGCCTATGTCGGGAGGATCTGGAGAGTTGGAGTGATTCTGCTAGGCAGTGTCGCTTCAGTGGTTAGTGGTTTGATTCTGCTCGCCCCGCAATATCTTCCTCTAGGTCTCCCTCTGGAATTGCCTTCACCGATTGGTGTTTCGGGCCTGAGTGAACTTTCGGTTGAGGTTCTATCCCTGCGAAAGGAGCGTTCCGACTCGAAGGGAGAATTCCCATTCCTCATTGCCTCCACTCCGGGATTGGCTGCGCTACTCGAAAGCAGGATTTCTGTGGAATACCCGGAGCGCCCTGGCTCACCGTCTCTGTTTGTTGTCGAGTCACCGAGTCTCAATAGCTCCTACGCCCTCTGGCCATCATATCCCGATGCCGTCGCCGCTGCCTTGAAGGATAATCTCTACACCGAGGAGAAATTGATCAGCCCCTTCCTAGGTCGCAATGCCCTCTACATCACTATGGAATCAAAAGAGGAACTGCCTCAGACGATCACCGGCGCCTTCAATGCTGTGGCTCTTCTTAAAGAAGTTCCCATCTCGGTGAATGGAAAGCAGCGGATGATCCGAATCTATCAGTGTGAGGGTTACCGCACTCTCTCCCTCTAAAAGAGGAGGCTTGGGATTTAGCGACTCGCGGTGTTACTACTCGCTAGCAGGCCAACACGGCTATACGCCGATATTCGGAGTCTCCAGCCTGCGCCTGATGGTAATGCGCTTGATCTTATCCTCGACCTTCTGACTCTCGGTCATCAGCTCCGCGTCGTCGCGGTAGGCATTGTGGACAAGGCGGCGGTCGTAGGAATTCAGGGGCTCGGTCTCGACAGGGCGTCCGTGGATCTTGACGGCGTCGGCGAGTTGTTGGATCCGCTGGAGGAAAGCTGCATCGCGCATGGAGCGGTGATGCTCTACATCCACAATGACGCGTGGGGCCTCGTTGTTTTGGGAAAGGAGGATTCGGTTCACCAGGAACTGGAGGCTCTCAAGAGTCTCGTCCCGGCGCCCGATGAGGCGCTGTGGTTCGTTAGTCCGGATCTGGAGGATGAGGTGTCCTTCCCGAAGCTCTTCCTCGATTTCCACGAAGAAGCCGAGTTTCCCGAGAATAGTCTCCAAGACTTCTTTGGGCGTCTGGTTCATGGGAAGAGAGTATAAGCGAGTTGTGGAGGTTTAGCGTTTCTTACTGGTGAAGTTGGAACCACCTGAACCACTGGATCCCCCTTTTTTGGGTTTCGTGGAAACCACCTTTTCCAGAGCTGGGAGCGGTTGATTCCTGGTCCAGTACAACTGGGCTATGGAGAAAATGTTCTGCGTTGTCCAGTAGAGAGCGAGGCCTGAGGCATAATTGTAACAGAAGGTGAGAAAGATGATCGGCATGAAATACATAATCCGCTGTTGGGCGGCGTCGCCGCTCTTTGGAGAGATGGCCATCTGCCAGACCATGGTGCCGGCCATAATGATTGGCAGGAGATTGATCGGGAATCCCATGATGTGGGTGAGTGTATCGGGCTGGGAGAGATCGTGGATCCAGAGGAAGTGGCTGTTGCGAAGCTCGATGGCGCTGCCGAGCATCGAGTAGAAGCCGAAGAAGATCGGGATCTGAACGAGCATCGGGAGACAGCCGCCAAAGGGATTAACTCCGTACTGCTTGTAGAGCTTCATCAGCTCTTCGTTCATCTTGGTCGGGTCGTCTTTATACTTCTCGCGCAGTTCGGTCATCTTCGGCGATAGGAGCTGCATCCGCTTCATGGAGGAGGTGGCCTTATTCTGCAGGGGCCAGAGGGCCGACTTGATGAGGATCGTCAGGATAATGATCGCGGCGGCGAAGCTGTGCGTGAACTTGTCGATCGAGTTCATGGACCAGAGCAGGAACTCGGAGACCAGATGGAAGATCCCGAAGTTCATGACCTTCTGCTGTTCGCCGCCGATCTTGCTCAGAGCGTAGAAATCCTTAGGTCCCGCATAGATGGAGTAATGACGAGTGACGGTCTCTCCGGGGGAGAGGGTGATGGGGCCCGTTCCTAGACCGCCGGTGATGCCGTAGATCGCCTGACCATTGGTCGCCTCTGTTGCGTTCTGGGCCTGAAAGCGTCGTGCCCAGACGCCACTGCCGGCCTGATCCTTCGGCGCGGAGACGATCGTGCAGAAGTACTGGCTGGTCACCGCAGCCCACTGGATGCCCGACTCCGGCTGAGTGTAGAGTGCGCGGGCCGGCCGAGTTTCGATCCCGACCAGCGGGATCTTCCCCGCCTCGAACCAGTTGACGTCGATGGAGGTCATCTTCCCATCGCGAAGCCAGTCGAAGCAGGTGTAGGTTGGGAGATCCTTGATATGGATCGGGGCCTCGCCTCCAGCTGCCACGAAGTAACCGGGCAGCGAGATCGGGATTGTTCCGTTATTCTTGAATGAGAGATCCAGTCCGATCTGGTACTCCTCCGGAGCGCCTACGGTCTGGGGGAGAGTGAAGGACTTCGTGACGGAGAGCCCTCCTGGCGCCGCCAGGGTAAATCGGGTGATCGCCCGCTTCTTGTCTGTCTCCATCGAGAATCCGCCTATCGGAGTGCCATTCGTGTCACAGAGGGCACCGATCGGGAGCCCTGAGTCCTTGTTCAGGAAGAGGCTGTGCTCATTTGCTCCAAGATGCAGGAAGAGAGTGACGGCCTCGATGCCACCCATGTTGGCGGCGAAGAGATACTCAGCGCGGCTTGTGTCCAGGGTCTCGCGCTTAGCGGAGAACTCGGGAATCTGAGGGGTAGCCCCAGCGATGGCCGGGAGCAGAGCTGCGGTAGGTGTGACCGCTGGCGCGATGGGCTGGGCTACGGGTTGCGAAGCCTTGGAAGCTTCGGTCTTGAGCTTCGCCTCCCGTTGCAGGGCTGCCTGCTGCGCGATATAAGGGGCGTAAGTCTTGGAGTAATAAAACTGCCAGCCGACAAGTCCGGCGACGGAGAGAGCGATGGCGATCCAGGTAGTGCGGTCGAACATAAGAAGAGATTTTTAGGGCTGAAGGCTGAAGACTGAAGACTGAAGTTTGTGAGCTGAAAGTTTTGGAGAGGAGATATTGGAAGATGGGACGGGATCGAAGCCGCCTTCTCCCCAAGGATGACATTTGGAGATGCGTCGCAGAGCAAGCAGTGAACCCTTGAGGGATCCGTAGGTCTTCAGTGACTCAAGGGCATAAGCCGAGCAGCTCGGGTGAAAACGGCATCCGCATCCGCTCCCACCGCACAGAGTACGAAGCAACGGAGAGATCAGCCACCTGTAGAGGTGAATAGGAATGCGAAGAATAAAGGACATCAAGTCAGGCGTTCTGGTCGGGCAATGAGTCGCTGAAAATAGAGAGACGCTTTCCAAGACGCAACCATTCCGAGCGAAGAGATTGCATCGTGGCATTTGACGCAGAGGGTTTGACCGTCACGACAATCCAGAGTCCTGCTCTCAAACCGGGGAGTTCCTGGCGGTAAACTTCACGCAAGCGGCGCTTCAGCTTGTTGCGGGTGACAGCCGGACCGACACGACGGGAGACGACGACAGCTCCTTGAGTTTCCGTGACTTGATCGCTCATCACTCCCATCCGGAGAAATGTTCCGTGAAGGGAAAGGCCCGCCGAGCGAACCTTCAGATGCTGATAGCCGGATCGCAGCCGCGACGAACGCGGCAGGCCAAGCTTCACCGGCTTGGTCTGCTTACCCAGACTCTTAGGCCTCGGTGTGGCGTGCGAAGTGGAGCTCAACTCCCTTCGGCAGGAGACGCTTGCGTCCATGCTGACGACGGCGGCTCAGAATAGCGCGACCATTCTTGGTCTTCATGCGTGCACGAAAGCCGAACTGCTGTTTGCGTGTGCGTTTGGAAGGTTGGTAGGTGCGCTTCATGTCTTAAAAGTCTTGGATTTCTTAAAGGAATCGGGTGGGAGAGAATGGAGGTTTCGCCCCTGAGTGTCAATGGATGTTTTTGATTCCTTCATTTTTCTTGGAATTCGTATTGCCCGCCAGCGGGATTCATCCTACCTTCTCACCTCCATCTCTGAAAACATCGTGGTTTCTGGATGAGACACTTGGGGTCATAGCTCAGTTGGTAGAGCGCCTCCATGGCATGGAGGAGGTCTGGGGTTCGACTCCCCATGGCTCCACCAAGTGTTCCTTGGATCTTTTGAAAGATCCTACTCCGGGATCAAAACTTGAATACAATTCCGGCCAAGGCTCCGGCGAAGTTGAGATTGCAGTCAAGACTGCCCTTCACATAGTCGATGTACATGTATCGGTATCCAGCTTCGAAATCGATGTTGCGGGTTAATCGAGCGCCGATAGTGGCTTGGGTGTTCCATGCGATTTGTGAGCCTGCATCAAAACCACCTACGTCACCCAGTGCTTCAAGATAGAGGAAGCGTGTCAGGTTGACTCTCGCGCGGAGACCAACGATAGGATCGACCCATGAGGTGTCAGTGGAGGCAGCGGTCGGAAGCAAGGCAGTTGCCGCCGCATTTGCCCTCGGATTCTGGAATTTGGTGATTTGTGACGGAGTGGCGGCAACCTGAAGCCCCATGTAGTAATAGCGTGCCCCAGCATAGAGATCTGCGAAGTATTTGAGGTCATCAATCACCCGGTACGCGGCGACCAAGGAGTCGATGCTCTGGTTCAAAGTGGCTGTGGCTGATTGATAGAGTTGCCCGCTGGGATTTCCAGGCGCTGAAAACTTGGCATAAAATCCATCGCCGATAACGCCCCAACGCCCATGTCTCACCTCGGCTTTCAAAAATGTGGCCCAATTCAGTTTGCTCAGGACTTGAATCGGGCTCTGATTGACATTTACCGGAGGCAATCCCTTGGCTCCGATCTGGCCATAGACACCGGGAAGCCATCCATAGGGCTGGAGAATGAACGCCCATCCATCCGGATTCTTGCCTTGGATCGTCTCGTAGTGGTGCTCGGGATGAAGAACGGTCTGCTGGATCCATTCCTGAAACCCGGAGGATGAGTTGGTTGCCTCGGAGGTTGAGATTGCTTGCCCCGCAACGAGCGAGGAGCAGGTCACAAGAAGGAGTACCGAAACATGCGTGAGTAACGAGACTTTGGAAGCGAGATTGTTCGTAAAAGGCATTGGGAGGGAAAGTGGCTTGAGTCGGATCGTTTTTCTGGATAATTCAGCAGAGATTCGGAGGGATTTGTAGTCGTGTCAACGATCGCCCTTCTCTACGGAATTTCTCCCCAATGGTTTGCTCAAACATTCTTGAATATTAATGAATGCACCGATCAGTACTGCGCCCGCTACATGACCGGTACCCGGGGCAAGGGGGAAACGGATACCGGCACCAACCACACGGGCTTTCGCTGCGTGATGTCACGCCGATGAATCGTACGGCTCAGCGTGATGAAATAAGGGGTTGTTGAAACTGTCTACTCAACTCAGATTCCCTAATCACTGACACCTCTTCTATTAAGAAAGATTCCTTATGAAGGCTAAAAGATACTTTTTGATTTTTGCATTTGTGGTCGTGTCAATGATCGCCCTTCTCTACGGAATTTCTCCCCAATGGTTTGCTCAAACATTCTTGGATATTAATGAATTGAGCATCAGTAGCTCGCACATACTCAGGGCGCTCATGTGCCTCTACCTTGCGGTCGGTGTTTTTTGGCTCTATTCGGCTTTCAGCGACCGGTATCGAAATACAGCGGTTCTCACCACAGTGATTTTTTCAGGGGGCCTTGTGATTGGACGGATCGGCAGTTTATTGATGGATGGCTGGCCCAAGCCGCTTCTTGTTCTTTATCTTTTCCTGGAGCTTGGACTGATTCCGGTGGCCTTGTGGATCTTCAAGCTTCCAGAGGAATGAGAACTTTCGAAACGCGGCGGCGGGCGGTTCTTTTAAAATTGGATTGCGTCGCTGCACACGCCTCAGGCGTGACTTTCTTAAAATCTTTATAACGCATTCCATGGAACATTCGACAAGAACCAACGAACCAAAACGGCTAAGCAGAACCCTTCTGCTTTTAGGAACTTTCTGCCTCACGGCTTGCGCCAGTGATGCCGTCGTTAAGGAACGCCCGCCCCGGTATCAACCTGTGAGTTCCATGACTGCAACCGTAGCCACAGGTCAAAAGATCATCCGCGCTATGCGCCTTGCACGTGTCAGTCCTCTTGTAGCCCTTGGTGAGAATATCCAGGCCTCGCAGGAGGCGTTAACGCTGCTTAAGCAGAACCCTGGTGATGCTTCAGCGCTGCATGACTATAACTTCGCCGTGGCTCGGATGGTGGGGATCATCCGTGCCAACAAGCTCGATCCCTGGACCCATCCTCTCAGCGTTCCATCTCCCTCAGGAGGGGTCTATCTGCTCGAGCATAAGCCCGACCCTAGGCCGATGTGGAATCCTGCTCTCTATACCTTCACTCCCGCCGATGAGTTCATGATTGGAGGCAAGTATGTCGAGGAGCATGTCTCCCGTTCTGGAATCGGTGCTCCCGTGGTTGCCGTCGGCAAAGGAGATAACAAGGAGTGGCGCACCAACTACTTCACTAAGAAAGTCTATTACGGTGTAACGGCCGTGGCCCGCTTCCAGGGGAACCGCTGTATTATTGCCTTTGAGGATCCCTTGGCTCGGGAGACGACTTCTGTGAACGGGAGGAGTATTGATCTGGCGGCTGATTTCACCGTGCCGCTGGCGGTGATGCTCACTAGCACGACGCACAGGGTGCCCAAGCTGGAACGAATGATTAACCCCGAGAAGTGGGCCGAGACGGCACAGCTGGCACGACTCGAGCCCTACAACCCGAACAAGGCCGTGGTACTTGTCATCCACGGGCTGATGGATTCCCCTTCTACGTGGGCCCCGATGATCATCAACCTGCGAAGTGACCCCGAGATTCGGAAACATTATCAGTTTTGGTTCTATAGCTACCCATCGGGATATCCTTATCCCTATACCGCATCGATCCTGCGCGAAAATCTTAACGGAGTTGAGAAGCGCTTTCCGCTCCATAAGCCGATGGTCGTGATCGGTCACAGCATGGGTGGATGTATCAGCAGACTCCTGATCACCGACACTGGTGAGACTCTCTGGGAACGACTCTTCAACCACACCCCGGACGAGACCCGTCTGCCTGCTTCTTCAAAGAAACTCTACACCGACGCCTTGATCTTCAAGCATCGCTCCGAAATCGGTAGGGTGATCTTCATCTCCTCACCGCTCAAGGGAAGCGAGATGGCCTCACTCTCCCTTGGAAGGATCGGATCCATGCTGATCAGGACCCCTAGGAAGCTGCTCCTTGCCGGTAATGACGCCTTCAAGGTGGTAACTTTCCAGGCCAATGATCTGAAGCTCAAGCGAGCCCCGAATAGCATCGATACCCTCTCGCCCAAGAACCGCTTCGTTCGCATGATCAACACCATCCCGATCGTGCAGGGCATCCCGTACCACACGATTCTAGGGGATCGGGGGCGTGGTGACTCGCCGAACTCATCCGACGGCGTCGTCCCCTACTGGAGCTCTCACATGGATGGGGCACAGTCTGAATACATCGTCCCGAGCGAGCACGGGGCCCACCAGAATCCGAGAGCCTTTGCCGAAGTGAAGAGGATCCTTAAGCTGAACGCGGCCAAGGAGGGAAACTGACCAGAAAGCAGATCCCTGAATGAGAAACTCCTCTGCTTAATCAATTTCAGCGGGAACTAAATCCGGACTCCTGAGGGGTTTCTGATTGGGCGAGGGGAGAACCTCGTCGAGTTGGAAGATATCTTCCTCTTCGATCTCATCGGTTTCCAAGGGAGCAAAGCGTTCGGCCTTGAACCCCCGCTCGATTCCCACCTTGTTGGTCGGATTCTTCAGTTCGGTAAGATAGACGGCGATCTCTCCATGGTTCGCATTGAAGTCGCAACCCGGAACTAAGTCGCGGATGTGGTAGGTATTCCCCTTCTTCGGCAGTTGGTTGTAGAGAAGCTGAATCCCCAGAGGGAAGGCATCGTCGATACACACTACAGCTTGGCCTGGAAGGAACATCCCGTGATCGTTGCTCAAGAACCCCCGCGGGTCAATGGGAGTGGCTGTTCGTGTCCATTGGCTCACCGTGCCCTCTGTGGCTACATCTTTTCTTATGATTCCCTAAACATTCTGCATCACTCGAAAAGCTCCTGTTGTAGTCTCTCGGTCTGCTCATTGTTCTCTTCTTCAAACCGCACACCTGTTCCCAGCAGCCGGACGGGGAGATCTTTTCGCCCAAAGGCCTCGGTGAGCAGGGTCTGGTAGATCTCGATGGAAGGTTCGTTGCAGAGGCACTCCCTGGTAGTCCGTGTGAAGTCGGCGAACTTCATCTTCACGAAAGCTTTGCGGATTTTTCTCTCCGGGGCTTTTTGCCTCAACTCCTCAAGCAGTTCCGAGGAGAGCTCGGTGATGGCGGCCTGACACTCCCCTAAGGAAACGAGATTGTTACTGAAGGTGGTCTCATTGCTCAGGGATTTGCTGATGCGGTGGGGCTGAACTTCCCGATCATCTTCTCCCCGGCAGAGGTGATAAAGCTCCTCACCCCATTTCCCAAACTGCAGAACCATTTCCGATAAGGTCATTTTCTGAAGATCGGCGCAGGTCATGATGCCGCGCTCTGCAAACCGCTCCGCGCTCTTGGGACCGATGCCCCAGATCTTCCGCACGGGTAGTGCGGCCATGAATTCCGAAACCTGCTCCGGCAGGATGGCGAACTGGCCGTTAGGCTTACGCCAATCGCTGGCTATCTTAGCCAGCATCTTGTTCGGGGCGATGCCCGCAGAGGCTGTCAGGAGCGTCTCCTCAAGGATCCGGGCGCGGATTTCCTTGGCAATGTCCCAGGCATAGCGCCCCTGCTCCGATAAGGCGGTCACATCCAGGTAGGCCTCGTCCAGAGAGAGGGGCTCCACCAGGGGGGTGTAGTCGCGGAAGATCTTCCGGATCTGCTGGGAGGCGGCGCGGTAGAGCTCAAACCGGAGGGGAAGAAAGACCAGCTGGGGGCATCGTTCGCGCGCCATGAATCCCGGCATGGCCGAGCGGATCCCAAACTTGCGGGCCTCGTAGTTGCAGGTCGTTACCACCCCTCGGTGACTACCACCACCAACTGCGATGGGTTGACCGGCTAACTCAGGCCGCTCACGCATCTCCACGGCCGCATAGAAGCAATCCATGTCGATGTGGATGATTTTTTGCATAGTGCCGGTGGGATCTGAGTCGCTGCTAAGTGCGAAAGATTACCACAATTACCGATAGGCTCATCTTTTTGCTTCAGGAAGCGTCTTCTCTCTGCAAATTATGCCGATCTTATGATCATCCAGATTTACGAGATTCAGGAGCCGAAGGAAGCGGCTCTGATGGCTGAGTGTGGGGTGGATCATATTGGGGGAGTAATTCTTTCCCCCAATGAGTGGATGATCCCTGTACTGAAGGACTCGGTGAGCGTGATCCGTGAGTTTGGCCGCAAGAGCAGTATCATTCCTCTCTTTACCGATCCGGATGCCGTCCATCGAGTGATCGACTGGTACCAGCCCAGTATCGTTCATTTCTGCGATAGCCTGAACCGTGAAGCGTCGGTGGATGAGGTGGCTGTCTCTGCGGCAATCTTGTTGCAGCAGGGCGTGAAAGAGCGATTCCCCCATGTGGAGATCATGAGGACGATCCCCATTGCCGAGCCCAGATTCGGATCTCTTGTGCCGACATTGGAGCTGGGACGCCTGCTGGAAGGATCCAGCGACTGGTTTCTGACTGATACATTGCTAGTGGGTGGTGCCGCCCAACCCGTCTCAGGTCATGTCGGTATCACCGGCAAGCTCTGTGACTGGGAGATCGCTCGGGATCTGGTGAATCAAAGTCACATCCCTGTGATCCTCGCTGGGGGTCTCTCTCCCGAGAATGTGGCCGAGGGCCTGAGGTTCACGCAACCTGCCGGTGCCGACACCTGCACGGCCACCAACTTGCTCGACGATTCTGGGATGCCGATTCGATTCCGTAAGGATCCGGAGAAGGTAAGGAGGTTTGTCGAATCCTGCCGGGCGCTCTAAGGCATCATCTATTAAATCTGATGTTTTCTGGTGAAATCACCGTGGCTGTAGGAAAACGAAGGGACTCCCGCAGAGGCGCAGAGGCGCGGAGTTTTTTTAGTCTGCCTGCAACTGATGCACAAAAACACAGACCCCTAAAAACAAGCAATCAGGCAAAAAGGATTTAAGACATAAGTGCCGCCTTGAATCATTATTGAGCATAGCATCAGTGCTCATTCCTCCGCGTGTATTTGTCTTTACCCTCTGCGTCTCATTGCCTCAGCGCCTCTGCGCGATAATTCTCACTTTCTGCAAAGCTGCAGAATAAATAGAAGTCGTTCTAAGTTGCCGGTAGATTTCCTTTTCTATTTCCCTCCGCGGCGGCGATTCGGACGTGGATTAGATTGGGGATTAGGGCGGGGCCGCTTGGCTGGAGCCGCAGGGGATGCACTCTCGGACTTGGCTGAACTTGCTGAAGAGGCCGATTCCTCAGACTGATCGTGTCGGGGTTCGGTATCCGAGTCTTCCCGATCTTCTCGGTAAGATGGGGCAGAGGCTTGTGCAGTTCCATCATGCTCCTCAAAATCGCTCTGATGACGATCGTCTCGGTGACGATCCTCCGTAAGATCTGTCCGATCGTGATCCAGGTGGGGCTGATTGGTTTGACGGTTCTCCTGCTGGCGTCCCCGCTGCTGGCGGTCGTCACGCCGGCCTCCTCCGCCACTTCCTCCGCTACCACCACTCTGCTGCTGATTGTGCTGACGCTGTCCCTGCTGTTGGGGCTGAGGGTTGCGCTCTTGCTGAGCACGCTTTTGCAGTGCTGAGGTAAGCTCCTTCAGCGAAGCGACAAGATGGACGCCAAGGTCACCCTCAGGTTCGTGGGCCTTCTCGATCGACTCAGCCACCCCCTCGACGGCGCCCGTGAGGCTCTCAAGGGACGATTGGATGGATTTGAGGCTGAGAGCAATGCTTTTGAGGAATTCTGTGTTGGGGTCTGTTTCTGAAGTGCTCATCAAATTGATTGGTGATTTATTGAATCTTTGGAATCTTTGGAATCTGTATCCGGATCAGAGTGGGCGCAGGAAGAGGGGTGGTTGGCGAGAGATTTATGGGGCCTGTGGACTCCGCGTTGCAGTTCAGGAAGGGCTTCCTTGTGGCGAGCCGTGTGGCCTTTCAACCATAGAAGAAGGGCCTGCCAGTGGATGCCAAAAATGACTTGAAGCGTCAGGAATGGGTATTTGAGCGAAAAAAGCAGGAGATTTCGATCGGTGAGGGGAACCCTGACCCCGGTGAGAACACTGATCAGCTCTCGTTCCTCACCTCGGTAGTCATCAATGAGGATCTGAAGGCGCTGTCTTGGGAGCTGAAAACGGAACTCAAACTCCAGATCGAGGTCTGAAAAAGGGGAGACATAGAAGTGCTTCACCACACGACTCAAGAAGGTCCCGTCTGGCTGGAGAGGTACCAGATATGGTTTCCATTCCCCGAAGGTATTCCCAACCTCGACCACCGAGGTTAGGGGGGCGCCTGATGTGTCGAAGCAGTAGTAGATCGAGACCGGATTAAAAATGTAACCGGCGATCCTGGGTAGTGTGAGGAGCTGGATCTTTCCGACGGGCGCTGAGATCCCCTGCGCGGTGAGGTAAGCGATGATATTTTCCCGTGCTGAGACTGGATGAGGCACGTGACTGATGTGATCGCTCTCTCGGAAGCTATAGAGGCCGGGCCGGTTGACCTTCAGCAGGAAGAGTGAGCGGTCAATAGTCTCCAGTTCGTCGAGGTCGATCAGCAGGTAGAAGACCCGGTAGAGGAACTCATGCTCTTTCGGTGCCAGTCGCCGGTGAAAAACCGTGCACTCGTAGAGGCACGAGCGGAGGGGAAGTGTCATCGGGGATAGGTTACCGGGAATGGGTAATCGGTTCCAGCATTCCTGAGGATCATTCTCTGCGCCTCAGCGCCTCTGCGCGAGCATGGTAGTGACGGCCTTTGCCGCGTCGAATCCCGCCATGCAGGCATCCTCATGGAATCCGTAGCGGAAGTAGCTTCCGCAGAAGAAGAGATGCCCCGCGTGATTGAGCTTCGGAAGTTCCCGCTGAGCGCGTATAGCCTCGAGCGTGAAGACGGGATGATCGTAGGTCGTCCGGTAAAGAATGCTTGAGGGCTCGATCCGGTCATCGCTGTTCAAGGAGACGAAGTAATCCCGCTTCTGGGAGACGCCCTGCAAGGCATTCATCCAATAATGGGTGGCTGCTTTCTGATGAGCATCTGCCCCCTGCTCGACGCGGAAATTCCACGAGGCCCAGGCCCTGCGGCATTTCGGCATCACCGATGCATCGGTGTGGAGGGAGGCTTCGTTTTGCTGGTAGTGGAAGGCCGAGAGGAGTCGTCGTTGATCCTCGGAGGGATGTGTGAGGAGTTGAAGGCTCTGATCGGCGTGAGAGGCCAGGATGACCGCATCGAAGCGCTCATAGATTCCCGAAGCCGTCGTGACCCAAGCACCTTCTTCCTTTTCCTCAACCGAAATAACGGGATCGCCGAGGCGAGGCTGGCCCAAAGTCTCCAGCATTTTTTCCACATAGGTTCTGGCGCCGCCATCCACCGTAAACCAAGGATGGTGGGTGGTGATTCCGAGGAATCCGTGGTTGTGGAAGAAGTGCAGTAGCGTCGATGCCGGGAAGTCGAGGATGCGGCCCGGTTCTGTGGACCAGACGGCCGAACTCATCGGTACCAGATAGAGATCGAGGAAATCTCGGCCGAAGCCGTGTCGCTTGCAGAATGTGGCCAGATCCTCAGTATCGAAATCCGCTTTCTCGTTCGAGGAGTCATTCTCGGCTTCATCGCGCAGCCACTTTCTGCCGACACGGAAGAAGCGCATGATCTCGGCGATCAGCATCAGAAAGCGGAGGTTGCCGAGATTGCGGCGTTGCGCGAAAAGTTTGTTCAGCCCCATCCCGTTGTACTCGAGGCTGCTCGCAACATGCTGAACACTGAAGGACATCTCGCTCGGCTTGATCGCAATGCCGAGTTCACCGAAGAGACGGCAGAGATGGGGATAGGTGACCTTGTTAAAGACGATGAATCCCGTGTCGATAGGGATCGCGCACCCGTCCTCCTCCACGGTCACGGTATTCGTATGACCGCCGGGTCGTTTCTCCGACTCGAAGAGTGTCAGATCCGCGATGTCGCGCAGTCCCCATGCGCAGGAGAGGCCCGAGACCCCCGTACCAATGATGGCTACGCGCGGCCGATCTTTATTTTCCATGAACCAGCATGTTCTCCTGCTTGTAGACACTTTCTGGAACACGCTTGAGATTACTGATGACACCCAGCGCTGCTAGCAGGCGCAAGGCATAGTAGGTGGGGTCGATCTCCCACCAGTAGAATCCCTGCTGTGCCGAGGACTGGTAGCGGTGATGGTTGTTATGCCAGCCCTCGCCAAGGGTGATGATGGCGAGCAGGAAGCTGTTGCGGCTGTCGTCGCCTGTATCATAGCGGGGAGTTCCCCAGACATGGGCCATGGAGTTGATGCAGCAAGTGCCATGGAAGAGTAAGACGGTGCTGATGAAGCCGCCCCAGACAAGCATCTGAAGGCCTGAAGTGTGGAGTTCCGGGGCCAATGACTGAAGCACAACTCCCAGACCGTAGGTAAGGAGGGCAACCAGTAGGGGGCCGATCAAATCGAAGCGATTGAGAAAAACGAGTTCAGGAAATTTCGCCAGATCGGGGATCAGTCTGTAGTCGGTGGGAAAGTTCCTACTGCTGGTCATCCAGCCAATGTGTGCCCAGAGAAACCCCTTCTGACTTGGAGAATGGACATCGACCTCCTCGTCTGAGTGGGCATGGTGATGGCGGTGGACCGCAGCCCACCAGAGAGCTCCGCGTTGTACGCAGAGTAGTCCGAGTAGGGCAAAGAGAAACTGAACGGAACGGGAGGCCTTGTAGGATTTATGGCAGAAGTAGCGGTGATAGATGCCGGTGACGAAAAACATCCGCACGACATAGAGTGACACGCAGACGGCCAAGGCCACAGGGCTCCACCCGACCCAGAGGGCCCCGAGACATCCAAGATGAAGGATGATGAAGGGGAGGGCCCTACCCCATTCCATGCGCTCGGGCATGGCGCGCGTCGCCTCGATCCCCTTGGGAAAATAATCCGAGTCGATGAAGCGGATTAGTGGGCTTTGCATGCTCATGGGCATGATTCTACACCGACATCAGTCGAGCGAAATACCAAATTCTCCGATCAGGCGATGAAGATCGTCGGAGCCGAAGTACTCGATCTCAATGCGCCCCCTCTTGTCGGCGTGGTGGAGACTGACCCGGGTCGCGAAGCGGTGCTGAAGTTTGTTCTCCAGATGTTTGAGGGCGGGAGGCAAATCAAGTAGTGAGCGGCTTGTCTTTCCCTTCCCTTTTTTTACTTTGGTGCCGGCCAGATGTGATGCCACGAGTTGCTCGGCATCGCGTACGGATGCATTCGTCCTGATTAGTTTCTCGGCCAGCAGGCGCTGCTCTTCCGGATTTTTGAGACCAAGCAGGACTTTGGCATGACCCACAGTCAGTCGCCCCTGGGTCAGGTGTGCCTGAACTTCGGGATCGAGTTCCATGAGGCGCATGGCATTGGCAACGGCGGCCCGGCTCTTGCCAACTCGCTTGGCGATATCTTCCTGAGTCAGGCGGAATTCTTTGGAGAGGCGGCTGTAGGCGGCGGCTTCCTCGATGGGATTCAGGTCCGCCCGCTGGAGGTTCTCGATGAGGGCCAACTCCAAGACTTCCTGATCGGAGGCTTTGCGAACAATAACCGGGGCCTCGGTCAGGCCGACTTCGAGGGAGGCGCGCATACGGCGCTCACCAGCGATGAGTTCGTATTTCCCACCCGCCAGTCGAACAATCAGGGGCTGGATAACACCACGTTCTCGAATGGAATCAATCAGGTCACGGAGCTGATCATCCCGGAACTCTGTGCGGGGTTGGAGAGGGCTCGCAACGATCTGGTCGAGGCGGATCTGCTGGATGCGCTCACCATGTTCCTCGGAGGGAACCTGCGCCGCCACCCTCGTATTGATAAGGGCCCCAAGGCCTTTGCCTAAACCTTTGCCGAGACCCTTTCCTAGTCCTTTTGCGGCTGATCCTTTGGGTGCGTTTCCTGAATCTGACGTGGCCATGAAGTGGAGCGTAGAGCAGGCAGTTAGGGATCGGGAAGAAAAAGGTGTGGCGGGTTGGCTTACAGAACGTTCAGCATCCTGGAATGTTCCCCAAACTGGATCTCCTGATTCCCATGCTTCCCGAGGAATCGTTCGACGGGCCGATGCAGATGGCGCTAGACGAGGTGCTTCTCCGGCAGGTGTCGGTACCAACGCTTAGAATTTATAAGTGGAAGTCTCCGTGGGTGACTTTTGGCTATTTTCAGGAGTTGAAAGAAGTTCAGCGCAGCTTTCCCAGTCAATCTGTCGTGAGGCGCTGGACGGGCGGAGGGATGGTCTCCCATGGAGAGAAAGAGGATCTGACCTTTTCGTTAATGATTCCGTCCGGGGAAATGATAGCTTCAGAATCTCCAACTTCTTTCTACAGTCAGTTGCACGGCAAATTGGCCGGTTGGATCCGGACGCAACTCCCAGTCTCAGTGAATCTCGCTGGTAGTGAAGATGTGAATCCTGGTCCCTCCTGTTTTCAGGCGCCGGCCAATGACGATCTCCTGATTCAGGGAAGGAAGGTGCTGGGAGGTGCACTCCGACGCAGTGGGGGAGCGCTGCTCTACCAAGGCAGTCTCAAGATGTCAGATATTCCGGGATGGGATTATCTCCGAATCTCTCCGATGGCATGGGCGGGTGCGTTTAGTGATTCCCTTGTGCCAAAGCAACTGAATGCTCTGATCCTAGGGGAAGCCGAGGAGTTGATCAGGATGCGCTATGGAACTACTGAATGGAATCAACGCAAATAAATCAAAGGCACGTGATGACAGGTAGAGCCTTAGATTTCTTGGGTACTGCGTGCCGATATGGTAGCACGAAAGGGGTTGTCTTTCTTGAAGTAATCAAGCTGAATTCACAACTCAGCCCTTTCAAACCAATGACTCGAAACCTACTTCTTGCCTTTCTGCTAGCTGCGTCTGTTTTTCAGGCAAACGCCGCCACAGCACTCAATGCCTCAGGGGCCACCTTCCCAGCCCCCATGTATCTTCGCTGGGCTTCTGATTTTCACAAGGCCACCCCTGATATCACCGTGAACTACCAAGGAGTCGGAAGCGGTGCGGGCATCAAACAGTTCACGGACGGAATCACGGATTTCGGCGCCAGCGACGTTGCGATGTCCGACGCTGAGATCGCCAAGGTCAACGGCAATGTCCTGATGCTGCCTGCAACGGCAGGAACGATCGTGCTCGCCTACAATATCCCCGGAGTTCAGGGCGGCTTGAAGCTCTCCCGTACCGCTTATATCGGCATCCTTCTCGGCACCATCAAGAGCTGGAATGATCCCGCCATCGTCAAGGAGAACGACGGCATCACGCTTCCTAATCTTCCGATCACGGTTGTCGCCCGTTCGGATGGCAGTGGAACCACCGCCGTCTTCACCACTCACCTGGACGCGATCAGTCCCGAGTTCACCAGCACGGTTGGAAGCGGCAAGTCGGTGACCTGGCCCGTCGGTGTTGCCGGGAAGGGCAACGACGGTGTGACCGCTCTGATCAAGCAGACCCCCGGAGCCATTGGGTACGTGGAGTTCGGTTATGCCGAGAACAATAAACTGACCATGGCCTCTCTTCAGAACAAGGCAGGTAACTTCATCGCCCCAACCATTGAGAGTGGTGCAGCTACACTGGCTTCCGTGAAGCTTCCCGAGAACCTTCGTGCTTTCATCACCGATCCCGAGGGAGCCAACGACTACCCGATCGCCACCTTAACCTGGCTCCTTGTAAGGAAGACCTATACCGATGCCAACAAGGCGGCAGCGGTCAAGGCCTTCGTAACCTACGGACTCACCACTGGTCAGTCTATCGCTCCCCAACTCGGATACATTACGCTTCCTGCAAACGTAGTGACCCAGATTCAGATCGCTCTGGCGACAGTCAAGTAAGGCTCTACTACCAGCGGCCATCATCACTGTGGGCGGTAATATTTCAACGACTGGACCATCCCGTCCCATCACTCAGGAGTACCGTCCTCGTCCGGACTTCCTCCGGATGGCCTGCTTTCTGGCCTCGATCCTGATCATTACACTCCTCGCTTTCATTATCGGCGAGATCCTGGTCAATGCTTGGCCGGCCATGAGCAAGTTCGGCCTAGGATTCATCTCCGGTATCCAGTGGAGTCCGAACAGGGGGGTCTTCGGCGTTCTTCCAGTGCTCATCGGTACTGCAGCAAGCAGTTTCCTGGCTCTGCTTCTGGCTCTTCCCTTGGGCTTGGCAATCGCCATATTCCTCAGCGAGGATTTTTTTCCGATTCCTGTGCGACAAGTCATTCGTTTCGTGGTGGAGACGCTGGCGGCCATTCCCAGTGTTGTCTATGGATTGTGGGGAATCTTCGTGGTGATTCCCCTTGTCCAGCAGTATGGGGCAGTGCTTGCCTCCAAGTTCGGATTCATTCCATTCCTGTCCGGTCCCGCTTACGGGAATAGCCTACTGACCGCCAGTCTTGTTCTGGCCCTGATGGTCCTTCCGACCATCACCGCGATCTCACGTTCCTCCTTAGTGGCGGTTCCTTACTCACTGCGTGAAGGATCCTATGCCCTTGGCGCAACGCGTTGGGAGACCATCCTGAGAGTCATCATTCCGACGGCCGCTCCCGGCATCGTCGCTTCGGCCATCCTGGGTTTTGGGAGAGCCATGGGCGAGACCATGGCCGTTGCGATGCTCATCGGAAACAGCCAGCGCCTCTCCTGGTCGCTACTCTCACCCTCCAATACCCTCTCCGCCCTTCTTGCCAACCAGTTTGCGGAGGCCGATGGCATTCAGGTCAGCGCTCTCATGTATGCCGCCGGCGTGCTGGTCATGCTCACCCTAGGCGTGAATATTGCGGGCGAGGCGGTTCTCCGGCGTACAAAGAAAGCCACGGCGGGTCTTGGTTAAAATTAACCTGAGTCATGACAAGCGCTGCCTCCAACTTACCAAGAAATTTCTTTTCCGATTCTGGAAAGAAGACCTCCGTGCTCCGATTGTTCCGCAATCACTTCCTGACAGGTCTTTGCATCGCACTCTCTTTGCTGACGCTGGTGCCGCTTTTTTCGATTGTTTTTCTGGTGATCCAGAACGGCCTTCCCCTGCTTTCAGAAAATCTCTTCACGCAACTACCTCCAGCTCCTGGCTTGGATGGGGGAGGTTTTGGCAATGCCATTATGGGGACTCTCGTCATGGTTGGAATCTCCTTAGGTTTCTCGGTTCCGCTGGGAATTCTAGCCGCCATATTCGTAAATGAGTACGCATCCGGTTCATGGTTGGCTTCCATAGTGCGCTTCGTTGCCAAGCTGCTTACTGGTATCCCCTCCATCATCTGTGGTGTTTTTGCATTTGCGGCAGTGGTGATGACAACTCATAAATTCTCGGCACTCGCCGGTGGCATCGCCCTAGCCATCCTGATCCTGCCAACGATCCTGCTGACTGCCGAGCAGGCACTCCTGGGGGTTCCCTACGCCTTCCGCGAAGCCTCATTCGGCGTCGGTGCCACTCCATTCCAGACGATCTGGCGCATTGTCCTTCCAGAGGCGATGCCCGCTATCATGACCGGAGTCATGTTAGCCGTTGCGCGCGCCGCGGGCGAGACTGCTCCGGTGCTCTTCACGGCCCTTTTCAGCCAGAACTGGATCAAGGGTATCATGGAGCCGACGGCATCCCTCTCAGTGCTGATCTATAATTTCGCCTCCCTTCCTTACGCGTATCACATCAAGCTTGCGTGGTCCGCCTCGCTTATCCTTGTGACTCTCGTGACTCTCAGCAACATCCTTGCTCAGGTCATCTTTGCTCCCAAACATCATTAGTTCGAAATCTAGTTCGTAATCTTTTCAACCCGCACAAATCGGAACCATGCCCAACGAGGAACACGCTGCCACACCACCGGAGGATTTCGAACGGCCCTTAGAACTTACCGATGATTTTACTCCCGGTGAAAGTAACTTTATCAAGGTTGATAACTTCAAGTTCTTCTATGGGAAGAAAGAGGCTCTCCACGGGATTAACTTGAAGATTCCGTCTCGCAAGGTGACCTCCTTCATTGGCCCTTCGGGCTGCGGAAAATCGACCTTGCTTCGCAATTTTAACCGGATGAACGAACTAATCCCTGGAGTTCATCACGAGGGGGATATCACGATCCATGGCATGAGCATCTACGATCCCTCGGTCGAGATCATCGCGCTACGCCGCCGCATTGGAATGGTCTTCCAGAAATCGAATCCGTTTCCTATGTCGATCTACGAGAACATTGTCTATCCCTTGCGTATCGCTGGCCAGAACACTAGATCTGTCCTCGATGAGACGGTGGAGCGTTGCCTCCGTTCAGCGGCCCTCTGGGATGAGGCTAAGGACCGCCTCAACGACAGTGCCTTAGGACTCTCAGGCGGACAGATGCAGCGCCTCTGTATCGCCCGTGCTGTGGCCAGCCGTCCAGAGATCCTTCTCATGGATGAGCCATGCTCGGCTCTGGATCCAATTGCTACCGCTAAGGTCGAGGAACTCATCATCGAGCTCAAGAAGGACTTTACGATCGTGATTGTCACCCACAACATGCAGCAGGCCAGTCGTGTCTCGGAGCTCACGGCCTTCTTCTACCTGGGCAACCTGATTGAGTTCGACAACACCCGCAAGATCTTTACTAATCCCTCGATGAAGCAGACCGAAGAATACATCACCGGTCGGTTCGGTTGATCTCAGTCCTCCCTCTTTATGTACAAAGAACCTGCCAAGCCCCATACACTCTCGAATTTCACGACGTCCCTCGATCAGCTCCGCAGCAGTGTCCTCAGGATGTCTAGCCTCGCCCATCTGAACCTCAAGAATTCCATCAAGGGATTAATGGAGCGTGACGACGACTGGTGCAACAATTGCATCGCCGATGACGAGGAGATCGATCTTCTGGAGATGCAGATTGACCACGAGGGAATCGAGGTGATGAGCCGCTTCCATCCCTTTGCCTCCGATCTGCGTGAGGTGATCTCGTCGATCAAGATCGGGGCTAATATCGAACGCGTTGCCGATCAGGCGGTGAATATCGCCCGCCGCGCCCGAAAACTGAACGAACAACCCGAGTTGGCGGAACTTCACCTGCTGGATAATCCGATTCGCCTCTCCCTGGAGATGTTTGCTGATGCCGTCCGCGCCTTCGCCGAGCGGAATGCAGAGCTCGCGGTGGAACTTAAGTCCCGTGACAAAGAACTCGATCTCCTCAATAAGGACCTCACCGATGCCCTGATCAACAGGATGCAGGATGACTCGCCTAATCTCCCGAGTTACCTCAATCTGATCTTCATCAGCCGCTGTCTGGAGCGTATCGGCGACCATGCCTGCAATATCGCCGAGGATGTCGTCTTTGCAGTGAATGCTGAGGATATCCGGCATCCCGGGAAGGTGTAGTCCTCCTGAGCACCTTCTGCGATACTCGGTCGCTAGCATCCCATGAGGGATGGCAGATTTTCTCCTTGAACGGGTGTGTGTGACCCTTAGCCTTCAAGACTACCGTTCATGCGTCGTTTTCTTCTGTTTTTCGTTGTTTTTCTTTCCGCAAGCGGCTTGCTGCGGGCTCAGTTCGGTAATTTTGGCGACAAGCCGGTGGAAATCACCGCGGACGGGGATACGCGTTTCGAAAATGGCACTGCCATCGCGGATAACAATGTCAAAATCAATTATAACGGTATTGCTATTTATGCTGATCATGCCGAATACAACCCTGACACCCGCGATGTCCTGTTGGTGGGCAATGTCCGCATCTACACTGGAAGCGACCTCTTTAATGGGCAACGCGTCTTTTACAATCTGGAAACCAAGCAGACACGGGCGTTGGAATTCGATGGAAGCCATTATCCGATGAAGTTCAGCTCCCTTTCAGCTCGTGGATTTGGCACCCGCCAGTTCACGCTCAGTGACTCTTCCATCACCACATCGGACTCCTCGATGCCCGACTGGCACGTGCAGGCCAAGACGATCCGTCTCTATCCGAACGATCGTGTGGTGATGCTAAATTCCACCGTTTATGTGGGCAAGATCCCCGTATTCTGGCTTCCCTACACCTATTCCAGCCTCTCGCACCAGGGATTCCAGTTCTCTCCCGGATATGATTCGAACTGGGGTGCTTTCCTCCTCAGCTCCTACTCGGTTCCGCTCGGTACGGGTGATAATTTCCTCGCAACCTTTCGCTCGGATTACAGGACCGAGCATGGGTATGCGGTTGGCTTTAATGCGAATCTCAAATTCGGCAAGAACGATCGTAACGTTGGCCAATTCATTTCGTACTACGCCAATGACACTGATCCCGGAGACTTTTTCAATGGGATTCCCGCTCCAACCCCCGGATCATCTCGCTACCGCGTCGGTTATAAGCAGCATCTTTATTTCACGGATGATGTCTATGCGACCTTCGATATCACGAAGTTAAGCGATGCCAATTTCATGGAGAATTACTACCCCGTGGAAAACCGATACAATCCGCAGCCTGACAACAATATCACCCTCACCAAGTTGGATGATATCTACGCGATGTCTTTGGTAACCCGCTGGCAGATGAATGGCTTTCAGGAGACCACGCAGCGCAAGCCCGAGGCGGCCATTGACTTCAAGCAAGAGCCGCTCTTCGGTCTGCCTATCTTCTACGATGGGACAACAGCGCTCGGTCAGCTGAACCGTAATTTCTCTGATAATGCTCCGCAAGGTTTCACTAATGTTCCAAGCAATATTAATTATGGTAGCGCCCGATTCGACACCTTCCATCAGCTCAGTGCAGCGCAGACCCTCTTTGGCTGGCTCTCCACTATCCCCACAGTCGGCATCCGGGGAACCTATTACTCCCAGGGTAGTTACTATACAAATGCCTCAGGGCAGAACGTCCCTTATCCGTACACCCCCACTACAACTAACTCCCTAGTTACAACCGGAAGCCAGGTCAGGGCGATCGTCAATGCCAGCCTGGAAAACTCCTTCAAAATCTCTCAGAGCTTCGAGGGTGTTCAGTCAGGTTGGCTAGCATTAGATGGACTTAGGCATATCTTCCAGCCCTACAGCATGCTTTCCGGAGTCTATGCGGGGGGGCCGAATGTGAATCAGATTCCGCAGTTCGACCGACTACTGCCCAATAATCCAAATTCCACCACGAAATCGGGATACCAGCCGAGTTCCACGCAGCTTCAGCCGTTGGATTTTCCCGAGTTCGCAGCTATAGACGCAATCGATAGTTGGGCGATCTGGCGTCTTGGTGTGAGGAACCGCCTCCAGACCCGTCGTGATGGAGATACTGTTGACTGGTTCTATCTGGACAGCTTTGCGGATGTGAACGGCCTCAATCCCTACATGAACGGCCCCCTTTCCAATTTCAATAATAGATTTACCTTTGCCCCCGTGAGTTGGTTCAACTTCAAGGTGGGATCTCAGGTGCCGCTTGTCTCTGAAGGTTTCACTGAACTCAACACGGATCTCATGTTCATGCCGGTACGTAATTTTAGCTTTGGATTCGGCACTCGCTACATCAATAACTACCAAGGTCTGAACACCTCGGGAGATCTGAATCAGAACTACAATCAGAACGGGAACCAGTATCCTTTCAGTGCGTTCTGGCGTGTGAACGACCACTGGTCAATGAGCGCCCAGGAGCTTTACAACGTGCAGCCGGGCCAACCTAGTGCGCTCATCTACGAGCGGTACATGATCCATCGCGATCTCTCGAGCTGGATCGTTTCACTGGGCGTCGAGGTTCGCAATAACCAAGCCCAGGGCACTTCCAGTCAGCAGACTCAGTACGGAGCCCTTCTCAGTCTGACTCTTAAGGATCTTCCCCAGGTCACGCTTCCCTTTGCTTTCAGTCCCGCCTCTCAGGCTGGATCGAGTCCTATTTCGGCATCGCGCTGATGGGATATCCATTCAGCTTTTCAAAGGGTAGTTTGGGTAGTGCTAATGGGAACTTTGCTCCAGGACCTTGAAGGCATCGCCGGCGTCTCCCGGTATGAGGAAACGGTTGGATGATTCGGCGGTCTTTTTTGGAGAGATCCACCGATGCAAGAATTCTCGTTGTGTGGAGAAAGACTGTTCCTTCCATCCGAGGGAGTGGCCCCACCTGATAAGATCGCTGAAATTCACATCTGCGGTGAGGTCCTGTTTCCCAAAACGGGCGTAAACTTCTCGGCCAGTGTAGAGTTGATGTTTCCAGTATGCGCGCAGGGAGCCCCCCAGACGTCTTTGGCCTACTGCATAGAGGGCCGTTGACAGGTCTCCGTAGTCAATTGTGAGCAGGAACCCTTCTTTCCAGCATGGACTCCAGGTCTCGAGATGAGCGCGGTAGGAGTCATGTCGTTCCACTCTCTGCCCATCCATTAACCCGGCTAAATCCGTGAACCATTCATCGTTAGTCACTGGGGGGCTTGTCGTCTCCGAAAGAGAGCCGTCCGGATGAATGATAACGCCAAGTTCCAGCCACTCATCTCCCGACTTTTGAAATACCCTGCAGGGAAAGGCATCGACCAGTTCGTTACTGAAGATCAGGGCTCGGCCATGACTTCTCTCAAGTCCCTCCTTCAGCGAATCGACCCAGCGGACACC
>JAPJNA010000034.1 GCA_026461395.1 Chthoniobacterales bacterium
AAAGAATGCGAGTGGCGTTGGAACCACAGACATCGTAAAATCTACCCCATCCTACTCAAACACCTCCGCCAGCACCCTCTCTCAACTACATAAGACCCTTATGAAATCAGAAAACCAAAAACACGAAAGGATGAATAAAGTGAGTATAATCATGAACAACGCCTGCTTCGCCAGCGGCGGCATTGGCGGCATGAAGCGTGCCGTGACCGCCTTGATGATAATCTTGCACTTGGCTGGTGGCAGCCTTTGCGCGGTTTCTACCGGTTCGGCCGCAGGAGAACAGGCGAAGACCCGACCCTATGATGTCGCGGCCTACGTTTGGCCTGCGTATCAGTTCAAGGACGAACGCTGGAACCAGATCTTCAAGCAGGGGATCGGCGAATGGGAGATCATTCGCGAATGCAAGCCGGGATTCCCCGGACACGAGCAGCCGAACGTTCCGCTCTGGGGTTATGAAGACGAGTCGGATCCCAAGGTCATGGAGAAGAAGATCGCCACTGCCGTCAAATACGGCGTGAATGTGTTCATCTACGACTGGTACTGGTATGACAACCAGCCGTTCTTGGAAAAAGGCATCAACGACGGCTTCCTCAAAGCCAAGAATTGCCAAGATATCCAGTTCTACCTGATGTGGGCCAACCACAATGGTGGGTCAGCGTGGGACAAGAAGAAAAGCACTAAGTTCTTTTGGCCCGGGGCGGTCGACCGTGCCACTTTCGATACGGTCGTTGACCGGGTCATCAGCCGGTACATGAGCCAGCCGAACTACTACAAGATCGACGGCAAGCCGGTGTTTTCTGTCTATGAACTGAGCACCTTGATCAAAGGTCTGGGCGGGGTGGAGCAAACCAAGGACGCCCTCGCGAGCTTCCGCAGCAAGGTCAAGGCTGCCGGATTCCCCGATCTGCACCTTCAGACCATCCTGTGGGGGCGGATCCCTGCCAGCATCTCGCAGGTGCCCGGCGACAAGACCCAATCGCGGAACAATACAGTGACGACCCTGGGTATCGATAGCCTGACGAGCTACCAATGGGTCCACTCCGTTAGTCCCAAGGGGCCGTATAGCGGCTGGGCCGACCGTGCGGTCGGTCAGTGGTCGGGGTGGGCCAAAGAGTTCTCTATTCCGTACTTCCCCCACGTTTCCGTCGGGTGGGACACGAACCCCCGCCGCAATGCCTATGTCGCGGGGACCATCGTTGAGCGATCGCCCGAACGGTTCCAGGCGGCGCTCGAATCGGCGCGGCAGCATGTCGATCAGCACGGCCTACACCGACTTATCACGGTCAACGCGTGGAACGAGTGGAGCGAGGGCAGCAGCCTGGAACCGGATGAACGCTACGGCTACAAATTCCTCGAAGCGGTCAAGAGCGTCTTCGGGGCTGACGGGCTCGGGGGCGGCAAGAATTAAGACATGGAAGTTTATACAGCGAATCTTGGCGTATGGGGAAGAGGGTGACATCTACATACTTCCCGCAAAAGCCTAACAAGACGTGGAGGCAACTCCGCTGCGCTCCGTGCCATCACTTTGACGTTCGGAATTAAAGCTTTTTCTCCTCCATCACCTCTCGGATCACGGCCAAGGTTTCGCGGAGATTCCTCTCCAAGGTGAACTCCGAGGCGAGCGCTGAGCAGGCCAAGCGGGCCTGACCAGATCTGGCTGGGTCACTCACGATACCAAACCACTTGCGAAGAGCTGCGTCTAGGGCAGCAATGTCGGAGGGTTCGCTGATCACTTCGCCATGCACTCCCGGAGTCATAATTTCTGAAACTCCATTGGCCGCCGTGGTGATCACGGGTAATCCAGCACTCAGGGCCTCGAGAGTGGCCAGCGGGAAAGGATCAAAGATCGTGGGAAAGATAAAGAGATCGGCGGCATCGTAAACAGTGGTCATCTTTTGAACCCTTCCGAGGAAGCGCACCGAGGGCGAGGCATAGCGCTTTTGTGATCCGGAGCCGGCAACAAGGAGCTTCACTCTCGGATCATTGAGTCCCTCCACGGCCCTGATGGCGAAGCGAAGTCCCTTGCGCTCCCATCCGGTGCCGACAAAGAGGGCGACCCTTTCATCAACAGGAATCCCGAGTTCCATACGGGCAAGAGCACGTTCCTCGGAAGTAGTAGCCGAGCGGTTGGGCACACCATTCCGGATCAGGGTGATCTGCTTCTGCGGATAACCGTAATACTCGCCGATCTCGCGGCTGATCTTATGGGAGAGGGAGATGACGCGACGTGCGGCGTCAGGGGTGAAGAGTTGCTTCTCGAGACGCAGCTTCTCTCGGTGCTTCGGACTGATCCATTGGAACAATCGTGCCCAGAGTGAGATGTAGCGCGAGCGCTGTTCAAGCCATGCCGCATGAAGACCCTCATCAGTCCGGTAGAGATCGCAGCCGGGGACCTTCTCCACGGAGAGGATCAGGTCGAAGCGGATGCCCGAGGTGGCCTTTTGCCTCGTCACCTCGTCGCTGTACTCCGACAGAGTCGCCCCTTTGCATCGGAGGATCTCGCCACCTGGCCACGCACTCTCAGGCCATTCCGAAGTTCCCAGCAGAACGACCCGATGCCCCTCCCCTCTCAAACCCTCTGCCAATCCCTTCAGATAGGCCTCCACTCCACCCGTCGGCGAGTATCCGCGACGCAGGAAGCCGATGGTTAATTGGGAATCGGCCATTGGGTATAGGGCATCGGGGATAGGGAAGACAAAAGCATCATTCTCAAACTAACCGCCCTGATCAACTCCTCCCTATCACCTATTACCAATTTGTACTCGCTTGATTCCCACAAGGTACGCCCTATGGGTCCATCTTCGTGACGATAACTCTCCTTTACCAAAGGCTGTTTTCCGATAACCCATCACCAATTCCCCATAACCTATTTTGGACTCTTCTCGCTATTCCATGACATACTAAGACTACCGAGATGAGCCCTCTCAGCGTAAATAAAAAATCTCTTCATGATCGAGAAGAGTCCGACCCCCTCTCCGAGGAATTCCTCGAGTATCTGGGTGACGGGAAGAACTATTCACCACAAACACTTCGATCCTACCGTCAGGCGCTCACGCAGTTCCGAGCCTTTCGCCCTTCTCTGGCATGGACAGCGGCAACGGCCGATGACTTCAGGGCTTATCTCTTTGATCTCATGAAGCGGAATCGTTCCCGCTCGACGATCCGACTCTCTTTTGCGGCTTTACGCAGCTTTTACAATCATCTCTGCGAACGAAACATCATCCCGGCGAACGTCCTGAAGCTAGTCTCGCTTCCGAAACTTGAGAAAAAACTCCCGCAGTTCCTGACCATCCCGCAAGTGACGACACTCATGGAAAAGCCTGCCGAGGGTTTGAAATCAAAACAGGCACCCGAGTGGATGGCAGCTCGTGATGCGGCGATCCTAGAACTTTTCTACTCCTCGGGATTACGTCTAGCCGAACTGGCATCACTCGATGTTCGGGATCTCGACCCGATCAGCGAAACAGTTCGGGTGATGGGGAAGGGATCTAGGGAGCGCATCGTGCCAGTAGGAGGGCTGGCTCTTAAAGCCCTCTCTCACTACCGCCATCAGGCAAGGGTTGAGAGCGGCCCTCTCTTTCTCAACAAGAGCCGGAAGCGCCTCGGTCACCGCTCCATCTGGCTACTGCTCAAGAAGTATGTGCGCGAGGCAGGACTCCCAGCCACCCTTAGTCCTCACAAGCTGCGCCACTCATTTGCCACGCACCTGCTGGACAACGGGGCTGACCTGCGCAGCGTTCAGTCCCTTCTGGGCCACGCTAGCCTGACGACGACCCAGATCTACACCCATGTGACCACCGAGCGACTCAAACGGGCCTATGATGCCGCTCACCCGCGCGCGTAGGGCGGAAACAGGTAATCGGGGATAGGTTATAGGATCTAGGGAATTGGAGATTGGTTATCGGCGGGAATACTTACCCATGTGAGTCGATTGAATAGACTATAGATTAAGTCGTCTTTATTTCTGAAATATGATAATTTTTCTCGTCTGATATATGCTTTTGTCTAAAATAGGCATCTTACTCTTAAAAAACCGTACAACTCCGTTCGATACCACTTCAATACCCCTGCTAAGTGCTAATAGATAACGATCTTATCGGTCGTTTTATTTTCCCATCACCAATTCCCAATCACCTAAAGATCCCATGAGCACCGAGACAAGTACTCCGAAACCCCTCGCCGCAAACGAGACTTATAAAATCAACTCCCACCACCTTCGTGGGACCATCGCCGCCGACCTCGCCGACACCACCACGGGGAATGTCAGCGAGGAGAGTAACCAGCTTGGAAAATTCCATGGTCTCTACATGCAGGATGACCGCGACCTTCGCAACACACTCAAGAAAGAAGGTAAGGAGAAGGCTTTCGCCTTCATGCTCCGCGTCCGACTTGCCGGCGGCAAGGCCACGCCAAAACAGTGGATCGTCCTCGATAAGCTAGCCGATGCCGTTGCCTCCCCCTCCCTGCGACTGACGACACGCCAGACCTTCCAGTTCCACGGCGTCCTCAAGGGGAACGTGAAGAAACTCATCAAAGGAATGAACCAGGTCCTGCTCGACTCGATCGCTGCATGCGGCGACGTGAACCGTAATGTCATGGCCCCACCGAATCCCGAGCGTACGGAGATCCTCCAGCAGGTCTATGAAGATGCGGCAAACTGGAGCAACTATGCCCTCCCCAAGACCCGTGCCTATCATGAGATCTACCTTGACGAGGAACTCGTTGCTGGTGGCGAACCCGAGATTGAGCCGATGTATGGTGACACCTATCTCCCACGCAAATTCAAGACCGGCTTCGCAATTCCCCCTTCCAATGACGTCGATGTCTTCTCTCAGGATCTAGGCTATATTGCGATCGTCGAGGATGGAAAACTCGTCGGATACAATGTGACCGTCGGAGGCGGCCTCGGCATGAGTCACGGCAATGCGGAGACCTTCCCTCGCCTCGCTGACCTCCTCGGCTTCATCCCTGCAGACAAGGTGAACGAGGTCGGCTCTGCTGTCCTCACCACCCAGCGTGATTTCGGCGACCGTACCAACCGCAAGCACGCGCGCCTCAAGTACACGATTCAAGATCGCGGTATCGAGTGGTTCCGCGGGGAGGTCCAGAAGCGCATTAGTTTCCAGCTTGAGGCGGCCCGCCCATTCCACTTCACCACGATCGAGGATCCCTTTGGCTGGCACGAGTGCTCCGACGGCACATGGTTCTACGGTCTCCACATCCTGAGTGGCCGCATCAAGGACACCCCAGGTTGGCCGATGAAGACAGCCCTGCGAGAGATCGCCGAGATCCACGAGGGAGACTTCCGCCTCACCCCGTCACAAAACGTCACCATCTCCGGCGTCAGCACAGCCAAGAAGGTGGAGATCAGCGCCATCCTCGAGAAGCATGGCCTCTCCCATGAGAACGATCGCTCCGGCCTTCGCCTGAATGCCCTCTCCTGCGTTGCACTTCCAACCTGCGGACTGGCCCTTGCAGAAAGTGAGCGTGACCTCCCATCGATCCTAGGCAAATTCGAGAATGTCCTCGACGAAGCAGGACTGCGCGACGATGCCATCAGCCTCCGGATCACCGGATGCCCCAACGGCTGCTGCCGCCCTTATCTTGCGGAGATCGGGTTCGTCGGTAAGGCTCCCGGAAAATACGCACTCTACTTGGGAGCGAAGTACAACGGCACCCGACTCAATCGCCTCTTCTCGCCGAGCATTACGATCGACGATGCTGTGATCCGGCTCACCCCGATCATCAAACGCTTTGCCAAAGAGCGAAATGAAGGCGAAGGCTTCGGCGATTTCTGCGACCGCGAGATCCTTCCAGCAGATGCCACCTTCCATAGCGTTGGAACGCAGAAGGCCGCTTGATGTCCGTGAAAGTTTCCGAAGAGCAGATTGCCATCTGGAACGCCGAGCTACGGCAGAAGAGTCCCTTGGAGATCACCCATTGGGCGATCGCCCGCGCCAAGGAATCCGGCGCCAAAGCAATTATCTCCACGAACTTCCGTCCCTACGAGGCAGTAGTCCTTCATCTGGCCACACAGGCTCAGGCCGATATTCCGGTTCTGTGGGTTGATCATGGCTATAACCGTCCGGCCACCTACAAGCATGCGGAAGAGTTGAAAAACCTTCTTGGCCTCAATCTCAAGGCTTATCTCCCCAAGATCACGACTGCGCACCGCGATGCCGTTGATGGCCCCATCCCGACGCCAAAAGAGGAGGAGAAACTAAAAAAATTCAGCACCCTGATGAAGCTCGAACCCTTCCAGCGAGGCATGAAAGAACTGTCACCGACCATATGGATCACCGCTCTCCGCAAAGTCCAGAACCCGAACCGCGCAGAGCTCGATATCGTCTCGGCCGACGCCAACTTCGGTTCCCTCAAAATCAGTCCCGTCTTTTATTTCTCCGATACGGAAATGGAGGACTACCTGGCGGAACATAAACTCCCCAACGAGTGGGACTACTTTGACCCCGCAAAAGCTGATGAAAAACGTGAATGCGGACTCCATGCGGGGTGGGGAAAATCGGCCATAGGGAATGGGTAATAGGGCAACCACATGAGTGAACCTTTTGAAAATTCGGAAGCCTGGAAGTCTGCCCGCATACTGAGCAATGAGGTTTATGCATTATGCAGACGCTCGCCCCTTTCAAAGGACTTCGGCCTCTGCGACCAGCTGCAGCGCGCCGCTGTATCCGTAATGAATAATCTGGCTGAAGGATGGGAAACCCTTCACATCGCGGAAAAGCGTCAAGCCTACAACTATGCCCGACGCTCATGCGGTGAAGTTCGATCGATGAGCTATCTGCTACTAGATAACAAATTCATTTTGGTATCAGAACAAAACGAACTTCTCCAACTCTGCATCAAGACTGGAAAACTGATCTCCGGACTCATGCGCTCTCATCGTTCACGCGCTTAATCCCCATTACCCATTCCCAATCACCTATTACCCATACGATGAAATCCTATCACCTGGACCATCTGGATTACCTCGAGACCGAGGCGATCCATATCATGCGCGAGGTTGCAGCAGAGTTTGAACGCCCTGCTATCCTCTTCTCCGGCGGTAAAGACTCAATCTGCTTGCTTCGACTTGCGGAGAAAGCCTTTCGCCCCTCGGACATTCCTCTTCCCTTCCTGAACGTTGCAACAGGGCACGAGTTTCCCGAACTCCTCGAATTCCGGGACCGCCGTGCCAAGGAACTCGGCGCAAAACTCATTGTCCGCTCCGTGGATGAGGCCCTTGAAAAAGGACTCGCCGTGCAAGCCCCTGGACAGATCAGCCGTAACCAGCTCCAAATCCCCGTGCTTCTATCTGCCATCGAGGAATTTCGTTTCGATTGCTGCATCGGCGGAGCTCGACGCGATGAGGAGAAGGCACGAGCCAAAGAACGCTTCTTCAGTTTCCGCGACAGCTTCGGCCAGTGGGATCCCAAGAACCAGCGTCCTGAGATCTGGAATCTCTACAACGGACGCTTGAATCCCGGGGAGAACATGCGCGTGTTCCCTCTCTCCAACTGGACAGAGATGGATGTCTGGGAATACATCAAGCGTGAGAAACTGGAGGTTCCCTCCATCTACTTCAGTCACCAGCGCCGCTGCGTCCGACGTGGAGGCCAATGGGTTCCTGATACAAAGCTGATGCCGGCGAAGGCGAACGAGGAAGTAAAGGAGCTGATCGTCCGCGTCCGCACCATCGGTGACATCATCAGCACCGGCTGTGTGGAGTCTCCCGCCGCCACCTGCGATGACATCATCGCAGAGATCGCTGCAGCACGTGTCACTGAGCGTGGATCCCGCGCGGATGACCGCGTCTCGGAGGCGGCCATGGAGGATCGCAAGAAGGCCGGGTACTTTTAACACCTCTTCTATTTCCGATTATCATGCATCCGAATAATCTCGCGCAGAGGCGCAGAGGCGCAGAGTGGAGTAAATAACAATACGGTTTCGTATCCCTATTTTGTTTCTCATCCTTCCTGAGTTCCTGAGTTCCATATTAAAAATTAGAAAGAAATTCCAATGACTGTGACGCACCATCCAGTAGACCTCTTAAGATTCAATACCTGCGGATCCGTTGACGACGGCAAGTCGACCTTGATCGGCCGTCTTCTCTACGACTCCAAGTCCCTCATGGAGGACCAGATAGAGGCCCTCGAGCGCTCCGCTGACATCACTGGCGGAGGACAGATCAACCTCGCTAACCTCACCGATGGCCTGCGTGCCGAGCGTGAGCAGGGAATTACGATCGATGTCGCCTACCGCTACTTTGCAACTCCGCACCGCAAGTTCATCATCGCCGATACACCGGGCCACGTGCAGTACACCCGCAATATGGTCACCGGGGCCTCAACAGCAAACCTCTCGATCATCCTGGTCGACGCGCGTCAGGGTGTTATCGAGCAGAGCCGTCGCCATGCGATCATCGCCTCCCTTCTGCGTATCCCCCATCTCGTCGTCGCCATCAACAAGATGGACCTGGTCGACTGGAGCGAGGAACGCTTTCTTGAGATCAAGGATCAGTTCGAGGAATTTCTTCCGCGTCTCGATATCAAGGATGTGAAGTTCATCCCGGTGAGTGCTCTGCAGGGGGACAACATCGTCACCCTCTCTGCTCATACCCCATGGTATCCAGGACCGACGCTCCTCGGTCATCTCGAGACCGTGCACATTGCCAGTGACTGGAACCTCTCCAACTTCCGTTTCCCCGTGCAGTGGGTAAACCGCCCGAATAATCCCACAGATCATACCCTGCATGATTTCCGCGGCCTGAGTGGTCAGATAGCAGGAGGTATCGTTCGGGTCGGCCAGAAGGTGATGATCCTGCCTAGCGGCTTCAGCTCCACCATTAAGCAGATCTGGACGCTGGATGGCCTGCAAGAGGAGGCTTTCAGCCCGCAGTCCGTTACTCTGGTACTCGAGCATGATCTCGATATCAGCCGCGGCGATGTGATCGTCGATGCTGAGGATCTGCCCGGAGCTTCCTCGGATCTCCATGCCAAGATCTGCTGGATGAATCCACGCCCACTGACACCCGGCAAGCAGTACCTGATCAAGCACACAAACCAGACGGTAAAGGCCTCCGTGACGGCTATTGAGCACCGGATCAATATCTCCACACTTGAGAAGGAAGATGGCATCACAGAACTGGCCATGAACGACCTCGGCGAGATCCGACTGAAGACCGCCAAACCGCTGATCTACGACGGCTATGCTATCAACCGCCTTACTGGATCCTTCATCCTCATCGAACCCGGAACCAACACCACGGTAGCCGCAGGAATGCTGCTGCCTCCCACCGAGGTGGCCCGTCCGGAATACCGCGACTTCGCGATCTAATTGACTTCGATCACGCCATTCAGGTTTTCATTAAATTTATTGACGACCATAGTGATCGTGTTATAAATCCAATCTCACGATTTTGTATGATCAAAGAACTGCGAACCAATGATACTAGAACTCGCAAAAAGAACCTCTAGACGCCTTTCCCTGCAGTCAGCATTTTTTTTGTTGTTTATAACGACTTTACCAGTCGCTTTTTCTTCTGATGGGAACTCCCTTAGTAACTTTGCAGCTGACTGGTACAAACAGAACAACGGAGCTACCGACAAATGGTTTGGCCTTGAGGCACCCATGAAAACTTACGGTTTCAGCGTCAAGGGTGATATGAAGGAGGCATACTTCGGCCAAGTTGCCGGTGGCCTTCCCAACCAACCAAAAAGCAATTGGTGCTTCGACATGAAGCTCAAGGGAACTCTTGAACTGGATAAACTTTTCCCCGCTTTAAACGGCTGGAGCATGATCTCCTACTGGCGTTACAGAGCCGGCGGCAATCCACGATGGGCGGCTGGTACACCGAACTTCATCGCTCCGAGCAATATGCCCAATGGTGCAGACCTGTGGAATCTAGCTCAAATGATTCAGTTCGACTCCAAGAACAAGGCCCTGATGTTCAATATCGGATGGGAGAACCCTTACGAGCAGTTCCTGCAACAACCACTCTCCAAAATCTTCGAGAATCAAGCCATCAGCACCAGCAAGGGCATCGGGGCAAATGCAGGCCCTGGCATTGTTGTGACAAATCCCTCACGAACCTCCTCTTATGCCTACAGAACGAGTCCGGTCCCGTGGGGTAATACCTTCGGAGCATGGGGTGCAACCCTGAGGGTGAAGCCACGTCGTGACACATCCATTCAAATCGGCCTCTATTGGGCGAACTCCAACATGGGTGGCCCAAATCCCACGCAGTTCCTCCCCAATAATGTCTACCCCTACTCCTCCGTACCCAACAGCTACAAAGGACAGTTCCGATCCTCCGGCCAAGTTGTCCCTGTGGTCAATGGAAACGGCCAGCAAACATCAAGGACTCAAAACTTGGGATGGGTTTCTGGGACCGCTAACAACCATGGCTTCGGAGGCACGGCAGGATCCCCTCAGTTCAACCCGAAGACCCAGAACATCGGGGTGACCGGAGCAGATGTGGGCAACGGCGGCCAGTACTCCCAGAACGGACTCTTCAACGTGAACGAAATTGCTTGGGAGCCGAAGTTGGGAAAAGACCGACTCGAGGGTAAGTATGTGATCGGCAGCTACGTCTGGGGAAATAACAATTCCCAATTCACTCCGGTGGCATTTACTACCGATGCATACGGCGCCAGACGACCAGTCCCTACACAAGTCAGCCCTGTGATTTGGGGCCTCTATCTCCAAGCCGATCAGCAACTCTATGCGGAAAAGGGTAATAATTACCAAGAGGACCAAGTCTCCATGCATGGCAAGATTTCCAAGCAGGGCCTCTACACCTTCAGCGAGTTCACCTACACCCCGCCAAATGGTTGCCAAGTCCCGTACTACTTCCAAGTGGGACTTGTTTACAAAGGCCTTATTCCGACAAGGGACAACGACATGCTCGGCATTTGCTTGGGAAGCGCCATCTACAGCCCCCAATTCAACCAGTACATCAAGTCACAGAATGAAGCCTTGGTGAATAACTACGGCAGCGCGTTAAATGCTACTGTCCCAAACGGGCCCACCATGGCTTCCCCTCAGCAATTAGGAACTGGAAATTCAACCACCCAGTCTTCCTACTACGCCTACCAGCCCTACTTCACCTCCACCCAGATCATCGAGGCCTGCTACGACATCCAACTGACCAAATGGGCGAATCTTAAGCCCTTCGTGGAGTACATCATCAACCCTGCTGGAAATTCTACTGTAGCCAACTCCGTTGTGGTGGGCGTCACCAGCAAGTGGTTCTTTTAGGGGAACACTTAGGGGAATACTTAGAGGAACACTTGTTAGAAAAATGCTAAACACCTCCTGACCTGACCCCCATAAACGGGACAGTTGAAAAATGAAGTTCTGCTGGGCAATAAGGAGAGCAGAACAACATGAAAAAAAGCAGATACAGCGAAGAG
>JAPJNA010000035.1 GCA_026461395.1 Chthoniobacterales bacterium
CTCTTCGCTGTATCTGCTTTTTTTCATGTTGTTCTGCTCTCCTTATTGCCCAGCAGAACTTCATTTTTCAACTGTCCCGTTTATGGGGGTCAGGTCAGAGAGGCGCGCGACCCTTGGCAGGAAGTCCTTGTTTGACGCCAAAGAGAATCGCCTTTTCTCTTCACGGTTGACTTTGCACCTCCAATATGAGCATATTTATGTATGCGAACGACGATAGATCTTCCAGATCCGCTCTTCCGAGTGGCTAAGACCCTCGCCTCTGAAAAGGGGATCTCTCTCAAGGACTTTTTTACCGAGGCGCTTCAGAGGGCTGTTAGTCAGCCTCCTTCTCGGGGACACCGCATGGACTTGCCCCCGGTAAGATCTGTCGGCGGAAAACGTATCCCTGTCAGATCCAACGTACAATTAGCTGAACTCCTGGAGAAAGAGGAACTCGGTAAATTGCGATGAAGACCGTTATCGATGTGAATGTGGTTTTCGCCATTCTGGTCGAGAACCATGCGCATCATTCCGTTGCTTGGCGCTGGTGGGAGAAAAAGGGGGAGGAATCCGTAGGCCTCACTCTCCCCGTGAGACTGGGTATTCTTAGACTGCTCTCGAGTAAGGCGGCCATGGAGGGTTCTCCCGTTTCACCGGATGAGGCCCTGACTGCCTGGGATTCCTTTGAGCAGGATCCACGTACTTTCTGGCTGCCTGTGCCGGATCGTGCCCATGAGCTACATTTCCGCAGGATCGTTGCCGATCGTACCGCTAGCCCGAATCTCTGGACGGATGCCTGGTTGGCAGCGATGTCGGAAGCCTGCGTCACTCGCCTCACATCATTTGATGCCGGCTTCAGGTCGCTTGGAGTTCGGGATTTCGAATTACTCAAAGGCTAGTCGTTCTTACTGCATGGCTGTTGCCAGGTAAAAGTTGCCGGTGACTCCGTAGGTTGCGTAGAGCGGTTTCGGTTTTATTTGACGCATGTAAAAGGGAAGAAATCTCGCGCAAAGACGCAAAGACGCAGAGTTTTTATGACTCATGGCAAGGTATCTATGGAGACATCGGTGACAGTCTTCTCCGGACCCAATCCTTTGTCTTTTCCTCCGCGCCTTTGCGCCTTTGCGCGAGTCCTGTTATTTATCGACGGTCAATCTGATCGCCCAAAGAACGACAGATTAAACGGAAGATGCTCTAGGAGGTTTTTGGTCTGCGGTCTGGGCGGTTCGTGAGGCAGCAGGGATCTCGGACACAGCCTGCCCAGCAGCCGCTTGGTCTCGGTAGAGGTCGTGTGAAAGGGCCGTGGCCGTATGCGGGAGATAAGGCCTGATCGGCTTGATTATCTCGAATCTCGGGAGGAGTTATGCCGTCACAATGATTTTCACCCTGTGCCATAGGGAGCTATCCATCCCATACATTCAGAGAAAACACAATCTTTGGGCCTATCTCTGAGTATCTGGAAGCGTATGGAGAGAGATGGAGAGAATGGGAGTATTCCAAAATCTACGCATTTCCACAGGTTGAGCCCCCATGCCCCTCGTTGTATTGTAATCTCATGAGGGAGAAGATTCAGAAAATCACCATTACCTTTCGCATTGATCCCAGCCTCAAGGAGGCGGCGAAGAAGGTCGCGCTAGGGGCCAAGCAGACCCTCTCTCGATATATCGAGCAACTGGTCAAGATGGATCTCTGGAGGAAGAGATTGCTGGGGTAGGGAACACCAGCCAATCAAACCAGAATCGGGAGAAATCAATTTTTTTCCCTCGGCGGGGATTTCTATCGTGCGCGCACGGGTAGGATGGCTGTAGCCTCGCCGATATCTCATGAAAGGCTCACCCGAACTACGGATCTTCAGCGGCTCCGCACATCGCCAGCTGGCTCACGACATCGCCGCCTACCTTGGCCAGCCCCTCGGGGATGCCACGGTCAGTTCTTTTCCAGACGGCGAGACATTCGTGAAGATCAACGACAATGTGCGCGGACGCGATGTCTTCATCGTCCAGCCGACTTGTCCGCCGAGCAATCAGAACATCATGGAGCTACTCATCATGGTGGATGCGGCACGCCGCGCCAGTGCGGACCGTATCACGGCGGTCATTCCCTTCTTCGGCTACGCCCGACAGGACCGCAAGGATCAGCCTCGCGTTCCGATCACCGCGAAACTCGTGGCCAATATCCTCGTGGCGGCCGGAGTGAATCGCGTCCTGACAATGGATCTCCACGCCCAGCAGTTGCAGGGGTTCTTTGACATCCCCGTCGACCATCTCTATGCGATGCCGGTCATGGTCGACTACATCCGGAAAAAGAAGATCGAGAATCTGGTCGTGGTCTCGCCCGATGTGGGCGGAGTCAAGATGGCCAGTGCCTATGCCGAGGCCCTCGGAGCCAGCCTTGCCATCGTGGTGAAGCGCCGCCGCAGCTCCACCGAGGTGGATGCCCTGCACATCATCGGCGATGTCGAGGGCAAGAACGTGATGATCGTCGACGATATCACCGAGACGGCCGGAACGCTGACCAGCGCGGCAAAAATGCTCCGGAGCCGGGGGGTGGGTGATATTTATGCTGGCGTCTCGCACGCTGTGCTGACAGATTTAGCGGTTCAGCGGTTGGAGGGTTCCGAAATCAAGGAGCTCATCACCACCGACAGCGTTCCCGTCCGTCAAGGATCGGGGGATCGCGTGAAGGTCCTTTCCATAGCCGAATTGCTCGGTGAGGCCATCCGTCGCATCCACCAAGGCGAGTCGGTCAGCTCGCTGTTCCGACTCAAGTAATAACGCCCAGCAACATCCGTCACAGTCTTAACTTCGTAATCCCATGGCAAAACAGGTCAAACTTTCCGCCCGGCCCCGCGCCGATGTCGGCCGCAATTCCGTCAAGCATCTCCGCAGCCGCGGTGTCGTTCCCGCAGTCATCTACGGACACAAGGATCAGCCTGCCAACCTTGAGATCAATACGCGTGATATCGCGGCTCTTCTCAAGCGCGCCATCGGCGAAAATATCCTCGTGGAGCTTGATATCGCTGGCGTCGCCAAGCTTTCTCTCATCCAGGAAGTCCAGCACCACCCGGTGCGTGGTGACATCCTGCACGTCGATTTCCTCGAGGTGGCCATGGATGAACTCCTCCACACCGAGGTTCCTGTCGAGCCCACGGGTGAGGCTGACGGTGTCAAAAACTACGGTGGACTCCTCGAGCACAGCCTTCGTTCTCTGGCCATCGAGTGTCTTCCCAAGGATCTTCCCGAGATCATCCGCGTCGATATCAGCGCCCTGGGTCTGAACCAGTCGCTCCATGTCCGCGATATCGTGCTTCCCGAGGGAGTCAAGGCGACTTCCGATGCGGATCTCACGGTGTTCAGCGTGGCTGAGCCGAAGACCGAAGTGACCCCTGTGGCCGGAGCCGAGCCTCAGAAGGCCCCTGAGGTCATCAAGGAGAAGAAGCCCGTCGAGGGTGCTGAGGCCGCCAAGCCTGCCAAGAAGTAGTCCAGCAGTCGCTCGGACATCTTTCTTGTCATGTCGGATTCCACAGCCCAGGGCATACGCCTGGTCGCTGGGCTTGGCAATCCAGGCCGCGAATACGAGGGAACCCGTCATAATGTCGGGTTCGCTGTACTCGACCGGATCGCTTCCCAGTGCGGCGTCTCCTTTGTCAAGGAGACCAAGTGGGATGCCTTCATTGCCAAGCTCACCGTGGGTCCAGGTCTGGAACTGGTGCTCCTCAAGCCGACAACCTTCATGAACCTGAGCGGGGATTCGGTTTGCGAGTATGCGCGCTTCCACCGGATCTCGTCGACAGGCACGCTTGTGGTGCTCGATGACGTGGCCCTGCCCTTGGGTGCCTTGAGACTCCGAACCGAGGGTGGCTCAGGCGGACAGAAGGGGCTGGAATCAGTCCTGATTCATTTCGCCACCGAGCAAGTGCCCAGGCTGCGTGTTGGTGTAGGCGGGGCTACCGATAACAGGGATCTCTCCGCGCACGTCCTCTCCCGCTTTAGCTCCGAGGAGCAGAATAATGCCAGCGAGGCGATCGAACGCGCGGCTGCAGCTGTTCTCTACACGGTTCGCGAAGGAATGATTCCAGCAATGAATCTTTACAACGCCGCATTGAACTCTGATAAATCTTCAAAACAACAAGACACCACCGCAACCCAACCATGAAAAACCGATACGAAATCCTTCTCGCTCTCAATTCAGCCGGCAAAGAAGAAACCAACAAGGATCTGATCGAGCGCCTGGAGAAGGCCCTCGCCGCAGAGGGTGCTCAAGTCGAGCAAGTGCAGCGCCTCGAGCGCCGTGACTTCGCCTACCCTCACGACAAGCTCAAGAGCGCCTACTTCGTGAACTATGTCGTCACGGCTGAGCCCACCTGCATCGTCAAGATCCGCACCAAGTTCACTCTGGATGAGGAAGTCGTGATGCAGACCTATCTCCGCAAGGGAGTTGCCAAGCCTTCCGGAAAGGCTCGCAAGGCCTCGCGCAAGAAGGCCTAAATAGGCTGTAGCGGTTTAGGCTGAAGGCTTTCAGTAAGATTCTGTGAGTTAGAACTCTGACAGCCGAAGCCCTGAATCGATCTACTTTTCCTCTCTGCTAATAGTCTTCAGTCTCAACCCCTAATAGCCCTCACTCCCCACTTCCTACTTCCTACTTCCTAATCCTATGGCCAATCTCAACAAAGTGACGATTATCGGAAACGTCACCCGTGATCCTGAAATCAAGTACACTCCCCAAGGGAAGGCTGTCACGGATATCGGCATCGCCGTGAACCGCACCTTTACCCCGGAGGGAGGAGAACGCCGTGAGGAGACAACCTACATCGATGTCACCCTTTGGGGACGCACTGCGGAGACCGCGGCCGAGTATTGCAAGAAAGGCCGCTCCGTCTTCATCGAGGGCCGTCTCCAGCTCGACAGCTGGGAGGACAAGACCTCGGGTCAGAAGCGCAGCAAGCTGCGCGTTGTGGGTGAAAACTACCAACTTCTCGACCGCCGTCCCGGTGGGGCGGAAGGTTCAGGGGGTAGCGGTGGTGGCTCGGGTGGAGGGAATGAGGAATACTCCGAGCGTCCTTCCGCACGTCGCGACGCGCCCTCTACTGGAGGAGGTGGCTTTAGCAGCGGTCGCAATACTGCTCCCCAGCCTCCCATCGAAGAGGACGATATTCCGTTCTAGGGAATTTTCGTTTTCAACTGGCGCAAAGAAATAAAGAGAATTCTCGCGCAGAGAAGGCAGGGAACGCAGAGGGAAGAATCAGCGCTTTCCTAGGGCATCTTTCAGCATCACCGGCCACTATCCCGGTAGGATTTCTCCCTGGGATCGGTGAGTGTCCATTCCTCCTGGAGGAGAGGTGTGTTTTTCCCGTCCAGTTTAAAAACCCAGAGATGGTGAAACGGGACGTGAACAGAGGCTTGTCTCTTCGGGCTGAAAGTACCCGTCAAGAGACACCATAGTCGGCCCTCCTTCCATTCCGAGGCACGGATCGTGACTGTATCCACCTTGCTGAGAAAGCTTCCGTGACGAGTCTCGACTTCCCGACGGAGTTTTCTCCCATCCGGATCACGAAGTGGTGTGACCGATGGAGCGGCGGGATCAAGTGCGAAGATTCTCAGCAGATCCCCCTTCTCACCCGGCATGTCGTTGATCGCCACGTAATATCCGTCGGGGCTCCAGAGTGCTGTGGTTGTACCGAGTCCGCTGGTCCACTGGTAGAGGATCTTCCCTTCCTTATTACAAAGAGAGAGGACTTTGCGGGCTTCACCCCGATCGCTCGATTCTCCCTGTTGGCGAAGAAGTTGGAAATTTTTGTCCGGTGACACTGCAAGCACCGACGCTGTTTGTGAATGCAAACCAGTGATTGGTGTCACAAGGAGAAGCAGGATGAGAAATGTCCGGTGCATGGAGCCAACCTTGCCAAGCACGGCCTTTTTCTTCAAACAACTTACTGGCCGAGTAACTAGATAACATTCTTGGCTTCTAATGACCGTACCAACTCCATGACCATGAAACCTGTGGATCACTCCTCCATTACTTCCAAGCCTTTCGGGACAACGACCGACGGCCAGAAAGTCACTCAGTACACGCTTACCAATGCCCATGGAGCCTGTGTCTCGATCATCAACTACGGCGGCACGGTCACCTCGCTCCGTGTTCCTGACCGCAATGGCAGATTCGCCGATGTCGTCTTAGGCTTCAGCAAGATCGGTGATTACGAGCAGAAGAGCCCCTACTTCGGTTGCATTGTAGGCCGCTACGGCAACCGCATCGCCAAGGGAACCTTCAAGCTTGAGGGAAAGACTTATTGCCTGCCTGTGAATAATGGGCCCAATTCCCTTCATGGAGGGAGGGGGTTCGACAAGGTGGTCTGGAGCGCCACTCCCGTGGAGACCAAGCAGGGGCCTGCGCTGAAGCTCACCTACGTAAGCCAGGATGGAGAAGAAGGATATCCGGGTAAGCTCTCGGTCACGGCCACCTATACCTTCACCAACAAGAACGAACTCAAGCTGGTCTACCGTGCAAAGACCGACAAGCCGACAATCGTAAACCTCACTCATCACAGCTACTTCAACCTCGCGGGTCAGGGGAGCGGCGACATCCTAGGCCATGTGGTGACCATCCATGCGGATAAGTTCACGCCTGTGGATAAGCACCAGATCCCGACCGGTAAGATCGCTCCGGTGAAGGGGACCCCCCTTGACTTCCGTAACCCGACAGCCATCGGCGAACGAATTAATCAAAAAGACGAGCAACTTCAGATCAGCAAGGGGTACGACCACAACTGGATTATCGACAAACCGATGAGGAAGCTGGGGCTCATCGCCAGGGTAGAGGAACCGAAGAGCGGTCGTGTCATGGAGGTGATCTCCACGGCACCCGGTATACAATTCTATACCGGGAATTTTCTTGATGGCACCCTTACTGGTAAGGGAGGCAAGGTCTACGATTTCCGCGATGGTTTCTGCCTCGAGCCCCAGCACTACCCTGATTCTCCGAATCACAAGAACTTCCCCTCCACCGTGCTCAAGCCCGGCGATACCTATAAGAACACGATCATTTACCGTTTCTTGACAGCAAAACGATCGCCGAGGTTCGCTAAAGGATCTTAGAGTTTCTCTTTTGAAGCAAAACTTCCGTTGAGCTTAGTACATCCCTCTTAACTACTCTCCTATGACAAGTACCCCCCAAGACCAGACCCAGACCAACACCCCCTTCATCATCCTGATCAGCGCTATCGCCGCAATCGGAGGTTTCCTGTTTGGATATGATAGTGGCGTCATCAACGGAACTGTCGACGGCCTCAAGGATGCCTTTCATTCCGACAGCCTGCTTACAGGATTCAATGTCGCCTCCACGCTTCTTGGTTGTGCGATCGGAGCATTCCTAGCCGGCAATCTGGCCGACAAGTTTGGACGCCGTCCAATCCTAATCTTTTCGGCACTCCTCTTTGCTGTGAGTGCCTGGGGTGCCGGCATCTCGCATAGTTCGCTCGAGTTCATCATATTCCGCGTGATGGGGGGATTTGCCGTCGGTGCCGCTAGCGTTCTCTGCCCCGCCTACATTAGTGAGGTGACTCCTGCCCGCTACCGTGGTGCCATGTCCTCGGTTCAGCAGATCGCCATCATCTCCGGACTCTTCTTCTCGTTCCTGAGCAACTATGCGATCGCCCACAAGGCCGGCTCCTCGCTTGGCATCTTTGCCTGGGGCATTCCGGCCTGGCGCTGGATGTTTTGGGTTCAGCTGATCCCCTCGCTCACCTTCTTTGTGGCCCTACTTTTTATTCCCGAGAGCCCCCGCTATCTTCTTGCCGTAGGTAGGGATGCGATAGCAAGTGGCGTCCTGACCCGTCTCTTCGGAGCACATGAAGCAGGTGAGAAAGTTCGTGAGATCCAAGCCAGTCTCAATACGGAGCATCCTCCAAAACTCTCCGATATTCTTGGGTCGGGTCTGCTTGGCATCCGCCCGATCGTCTGGGTTGGAATAGGCCTCGCTGTCCTCCAACAGTTCGTGGGTATCAATGTTGTCTTCTACTACGGCAGTGTCCTCTGGCAGTCGGCCGGATTTTCGGAAAGCGATTCCCTTCTGATCAATGTGATCAGCGGCGGGGTCAGTATCGGTGCCTGCATCGTCACCATTCTCGTGATCGACCGTATCGGCCGCAAACCGCTTCTTCTCATAGGATCGATCGGTATGGCGCTTACCCTTGGTGCCATGGCATGGGTTTTTGCGTCCGCTGGAAAGAGCGTGGATGGACATCTCCATCTGGTGGGTTCGGCTGGTCCTATCGCCCTCGTGGCCGCCAACCTTTACGTCATTTTCTTCAATCTCTCATGGGGACCTGTCATGTGGGTCATGCTTGGCGAGATGTTCCCAAACCAGATCCGTGGCTCAGCCCTAGCCATAAGCGGTCTGGCCCAGTGGTTAGCGAACTTTGCCATCACAATTACCTTCCCGATGCTTCTCAGTGGTATTGGGCTGGGCGGTGCTTATGGACTCTACGCCTTCTTTGCCATCGTTTCCGTGATCTTCGTTCTCAAGTGCATTCACGAGACCAAGGGGATGGAGTTGGAACAGATGCAGGGTTAGGGGCTGTACACCAATCGTAGCAGAATCAGCTTGCTGAATGTCAGCCCTTAAAGAGGGCTTTCATGACCTTCTGGTTTCTCTCTTTAAGACCTAGGTATTTCGCCTGTAGCCTCTGAGGCATGGGATCCATCAACGTTCTACCCGATATCCTCGCCAGCCAAGTGGCCGCGGGCGAGGTGGTGGAGCGTCCTGCCTCGGTGGTGAAGGAGCTGGTGGAGAACTCCATCGATGCCGGGGCCCGGCGTATCACCGTGGAGTTTCAGCGTGGAGGAACCCGCATGATGCGCGTGACCGATGATGGATCGGGGATGGATCGCTCCGATGCCCTGCTCTGCCTGGAACGTCATGCCACCAGCAAGATCCGCCAAAGCGCCGATCTCTCAGCCATCACGACGATGGGCTTCCGTGGTGAGGCGCTCCCCAGCATTGCCAGTGTGTCGCGGTTTCAACTCTCTACGCGACGCAGGGAGGATGAGACGGGAACCCTCATCACGGTGACCGGTGGCAAAGTCCATGATGTTCAGGAAAACGGAGAGGCTCCCGGAACCAGAATCGAAGTGAGCGATCTTTTTTTCAATGTGCCGGCTCGACGCAAATTTCTGAGGGGAGAGCAGACCGAGGCGGCGAATATCCTCCAGCAGATCGAGATCCTGGCCGTGGCCCATCCCGAAATCGCCTTCACCTGCCTGCGTGATGGTCGCGAGGTATTCCGCCTTGCCGCCACGGAGGATCTGGCCGTCCGTCTTAGGGATCTGCATGGCGATGCATTCCTAGGGAAATTGATTCCGCTGATTCCGCTGGAAAGCAACGGCGTGAGGGTACGCGGGTGGATCGCCAGACCGGGGGAGGGGAGAAGTGACCGAACACTCCAGATGACGTTTGTCAATGGACGCATGATCCGCAGTCCGATCCTTTCACTTCCCTTGCGCGAAGCCTGCGACGGTGTGCTGGCTAAGGGACTCCACCCTCCGGCGGTCCTGTTCTTTGACATGGACCCGGCGGCCGTCGATTGCAATGTGCACCCGGCAAAGAGGGAGGTCCGTTTCCGTGATCCTGCCGTGGTCCGCGCCGTGGCCATGCAGGCGGCTCGATCGGCTTGGGAGAATGCCGCACCGCATGGGAAATTCACGCCTGGTGTCGGCTCAGACCCCCTCTTTCCCCGGATCTCGAAGCCAGCATGGGTGCCGACATCCGATTCCCAAGGAGAGTTTAAGGTTCAGGAGGTGGAATCAGGTCGCTTGGCTGAGTCACCCACTAGATTTTCATCCCCAACTTCTAACTCCCAACTTCCGACTCCTTCAGAGGTCCAATTTATTGGATCGCTGGGCGGCCGCTACCTACTTTTTGAGAATGAGGAGAGCCTGATGCTGATCGAGATCCGTGCGGCCCGTGAACGCATCCTCTATGAGCGCTATCTTGCAAGGTTGACGACCGGAGAGTTGGAAAGCCAGCGCCTCCTCTTGCCCGAGGTGCTTGCCATATCACCCGCTGATGTTGCGTGGATCGAGGCACATTCCGAGCTGTTACAGAAAGCTGGTCTCTCGGCCGAATTGTTCGGTCAGGGAAGCATCAAGGTGGATGCTGTTCCGGCAGATGCCACCGATCTTCCGGCTATGGAACTCGTGATCAGGCTGATGGACGAACTCAGAACTCAGGTGGATTCATCCGCCTTGGATCAAGGCACACGCGAGACGCTTGCCGCTTCCGTCAGTCGCTTGGCAGCCGCCGGTGCAAAACTCCCTGCGGGTGAGGAGAGCGCACGCATGCTCCTCAGGGATCTTCTGGCCTGTAATCTCCCCTACGTCACCCCGAAGGGACGCCCTACCATGAGTCAACTCTCCCCTGGTGAACTAGCCCGTAGGTTTAGTGCTTAGGTAGCAAGGGTGCCACCCAGACTCCTATTTCCGACTTCATACTTAACGCTTCATCCCTCATAATTCCCCCTAGATGCCCCAGCAACTTTTCATCGAACCGGCTACGACCGACGATCTGCCCCAGTTGGCGGACCTGCTCTTTGATCTTTTTTCCCAAGAGGATGATTTTATTCCCGACAGGGACAAGCAGATGAGAGGCCTGAGGTTGATTCTGGAGCAACCCAACCGGGGCAGGATCTTCGTAATGCGTAACCAAGCCCGGATCATCGGAATGATCAACCTGCTGATCACCATCAGTACGGCAGAGGGCGGATTTGTGCTTATCCTGGAGGATCTGGTGATCCACAAGGATCACCGTGGCCAGGGCTATGGGAGCCGTCTTCTGGAGCATGCACTCGGGTATGCACGGGCTAAAGACTTCCAGCGCATCACACTCCTGACCGACAAGCTTGAGGAGGGTGCCCGTTCCTTCTACGAGCAGCATGGTTTCAAGCAGAGCGGCATGGTGACGATGCGCTATTATTTCTCGCCCCATGAGAAGAGGCCTGTTTCCGCTGACGAGATTTCATGAGCGGTGAGGAGGCATCCCAGGAGGGAGTAGTAAATCTAGGGTTCGCCCGCGTTGATTCCGCGCGGCGTGAGCGTTGCGGCCGGGCTGAGGTGATTTTCGGCGAGGGGAAAACTCCAGTGGAGATTGCCCGGATCGCCTCCACGATACACGGTCGCGAAGGGCATGTTCTGGTCACGCGAGTATCGACTGATCAGGCAGAAGTTGTTCAAACCCAGCTTCCCGCGGCCATCTATCATGAGAGGGCCAGATGCCTGACACTCGGAAAGCCGCCGGTGAATAACTCCTCCGTGACGATCGGAATCCTCTGTGCCGGCACATCGGACCTTCCCGTGGCGGAAGAGGCGGCGGTAACTCTTCAGGCCTTCGGGCGACGCGTGGAGAGGATCCATGATGTCGGTGTGGCTGGCATCCACCGCCTGCTTAACGAAATCGATCGGATCCGTGCCTGTGGAGTCTTGATTGTGGTTGCGGGGATGGAAGGAGCCCTTCCCAGTGCTGTTGCTGGTCTGGTCGAGATTCCCGTGATCGCGGTGCCGACAAGCGTTGGTTATGGGGCCAGCTTTGGAGGTCTTACTGCCCTGCTTGGCATGGTCAACAGCTGTGCCAATGGAGTCACCGTGACGAATATCGACAATGGCTTCGGTGCGGCCTGCGCCGCCGATGCCATCCTGCGGCTTTTGGAAAAGAGGGTTCAATCGGAGAAGGAATCCTCACGATGAGCAATAAACCTGCCGCATTCGTTCTGGCCGCGGGACTTGGAACGCGGCTAGCGCCGCTGACGAACATCCTCCCTAAGCCGCTGGTGCCGGTCTTTCACAAGCCACTCTTGACCTTCGCCTTGGACAGCCTGATTGAAGCGGGGGTGGGATCGCTTGCTCTCAATACCCATTATCTGCCAGAGGCCTTCACGTCTGTCTTCGGCACGGATCCCCACTATCGTGATCGACCCCTGAGTCTCTTTCATGAACCGCTCCTGCTCGACACGGGAGGTGGTATCCGCAATGCCCGCCCGGCATTGGGGGAATCGACCTTCTTTCTCTACAACGGCGACATCCTGGCCGATCTGCCCCTTGCTGAATTACTGAGCGCTCACACATCATCTGGCGCCTTGGCAACGCTCTTGCTGAGGCCTGCCGAGGGTGGAGGAGTTGCCAATGTGAACTTTGATAAGACCTCCGGTCGCGTGCTCGATTTGAGGGGAGAGCTAGGTAAGAACCCGGTTGCATGGACTGTCTATTCAGGTATCGCAGTCTTCGAGCCTGGGATCTTTGACTGGATTCCGGATGAGGGGCCTTACTCGATCATCGATGCCTTGCTCCAAGCAATGAGAGCGGGTGAAACAATCGGAGGTCTGCTGGTGAGGGATTCAGTCTGGATCGATCTGGGTACTCCGAGCGCCTACCTGGAGGCTCACCGTCTGCTTGCTGATCCGGGCAATCGGCTTGGCTATCTTTCTGATTCAGAATGGCCGCTTAGGATCCACCCTGAGGCAGTCGTGGAATCGGGCGTCAGAATCGAGGGTATGGTGTCCGTTGGTCCGGGAGCCGTTGTGCGGAGCGGAGCGGTCTTGAAAGATTCCGTGATCTGGCCTGGATCTGTGATCGGATCCGAAGCACATCTCGATGGATGTATCGTGAGCGGCAGAAACTTTGTTGACGGAGAACACACAGGAGGGGTGCTCTGATGAACGAAACAACTCTGCTGGAAAAGACGGCCGCTGAGCTGGGCGGATTTTCCCCGACATCTCTTCAACCCATCGAGAAGGGCGGGTCGAGCCGATACTTCTTTCGTGTGAGTTCCCCGGAGCGCTCCGTCATCCTAGTGCAGGATCTCGGAGAGAAAGAAGAAAACAGACACTACGCTTCCTTGGCGGAATTTCTCTCCTCCCATGGCGTGCCGGTTCCCCGTGTGCTTGCCCGCTCAGATGGAGAGGGTCTTCTCTGGCTGGAAGATCTCGGTGAGCAGGATCTCTGGGCCACCCGCAACGAACCCTGGGAAATACGTCGTCCTCTCTATGAGTCAGTGCTCCGGGGTATTGCGGTGCTCCACCGCATCCCATCCCATGCGACGGATGTGGAGGGGCTTCATCTGCAGCTTGCTTTCGATGAAAGGCTCTATTGCTGGGAGCAGGAGTACTTCATCGAGCATTGTCTGGGAGAACTTTTCGATGTGGCGGCAACAGAGCGGTCCGCCCTGCTCTCAAGTGAAGCGATGAAGGGTCTTGCCTCGGATCTGGCGTTACTCCCAAGGCAACTTGTCCACCGTGACTTCCAATCCCAGAACATACTCATTCGCAACGGGGAAGCTGTGTTCATTGACTTTCAGGGGATGAGGCCGGGACTTCCGCAATACGATCTGGCCTCCCTTTTGTGCGATCCTTACGTGGAGATCTCGGGTGAGGAGCGCGACTCTCTGCTCATGTATTATTGTGAGTTGCAGGCTGAGGCGGGCACGGATGTTGGGGAGAATTTCGAGCGAGTCTTCTGGCAATGTGCCGTTCAGCGGTTGATGCAGGCACTTGGAGCCTATGGATTCCTAAGCATTCATCGTGGCAAGCCAGCGTTCCGTGCTCATGTGACTCCGGCACTGATAAGGCTCCGCGAAGCTCTCGCCTCCTTGCATTCCGAAGATCGCCTCGACGACTTGGAGGCACTTGTTTCAAACCTTAAAGTTTCACAGGGATTAATGGGATGAATGGGATATCACCTTATCCTTGTGAAATGCTCGTCTGTTGCGCTTCATAATTCATCCCTCATCCTTCATAATTTCCCCCCTCCTCATGTTCCAAACCGTCGTTATCGAGAATCTCTGGCCCCAGATTGAAGGGGGCCTTTACCCTATCAAGAGGATCCCCGGCGAGGAGGTCACGGTTTACGCTGACATCTTCAAAGAAGGCCACGACGTCGTGCTAGCCGTGGTGAAGTGGCGCACTGCCAGCACCAAGAAATGGCAGGAATCGCCAATGATCCATCTCGGTCAGGATCGGTGGAGGGGGAGTTTTTCAGCGGGTTCAGTCGGCTTCACTGAGTGGACTATCGAGTCATGGGGTGATGCTTTCGGTTCGTGGGTCGAGGAGATTGCAAAGAAGGTAAAGGGTGGAGCCACCTCCCTTTCTTCGGAGACCCTGGAGGGTGCTGCCCTCGTGCAGCACGCAGCCAAACGCGCGGGAAAACATGCGGATGCCAAGAAACTCACGGCCCAAGCCGAGCTTCTCGAGAAAGCTTCGGATCCAGCTGCACTACTGGTGCTGGCCTCGAACCCGGAGCTTGCCGATCTCATGGGGGCATGGCCCGACCGTTCTCCCTCAACCATTCATGAGCCTTGCCAGAGGATTCGTGTCGATCGGCCTGGAGCCGCCTTTTCCGCTTGGTATGAGTTCTTTCCTCGATCGGCCGAGGGGAAGGCAGGCAGCGGATCCACCTTCCGTGAGTGTCTTGGGCGCGTCGATGATGCGAAAGCCATGGGATTCGATGTCATCTATTTCCCACCGATCCATCCGATCGGGATCACCGCTCGCAAGGGAGCTAATAACTCCCTCACCTGCCAGCCCGGAGAGCCGGGTGTCCCTTATGCGATCGGAGGTCCTACTGGCGGTCATTGCGCGGTCGAACCGGAGCTTGGAACACTTGAGGACTTCGAGTGGTTGTTGAATGAGATCAAGGCGCGCGGCATGGAGGTAGCTCTCGACTTCGCGCTGAACTGCTCCCCCGACCACCCCTATGTGAAGGACCATCCCGAGTGGTTCTTCCACCGCCCGGACGGGACGATCAAGTACGCGGAGAACCCTCCCAAGAAATACGAGGATGTCTATCCGCTCGATTATCATAACCCCGACTGGAAGGCCCTGTGGAACGAGCTGCGCGATGTCCTGCTCTTTTGGGCAGAGCGAGGGGTGAGGATCTTCCGTGTCGATAACCCCCACACCAAGCCGGTCGCATTCTGGGAGTTTGCGATCGCCGAAGTGCAGGCGAAGTTCCCTGATGTCATCTTCCTGAGCGAGGCTTTCACGCGCCCGAAGATGATGCAGGTGCTCGCCAAGATCGGCTTCACCCAAAGCTATACCTACTTCACTTGGCGTAATACTCCCGCTGAACTACGCGAGTACTTCACTGAGTTGACAGCCACTCCGATGAGGGAGTATTTCCGACCCAACCTCTTCCCGAATACACCCGACATCCTCCCCCATTACCTCCAGGAAGGGGGGCGTCCAGCCTTCATGATCCGGGCGGTGCTCTCCGCCACGCTAAGCGGCGTCTACGGGATCTACAGTGGATTTGAGCTTTGTGAGAATGCCGCTCTGCCAGGTCGGGAGGAGTATCTCGATTCCGAGAAGTATCAGTACAAGCAGCGTGACTGGAACGCCTCGGGGAACATTAAGCCGCTTATCACCCGGCTCAATGCGATCCGCTTCGAGAACGCCGCTCTCCAGCAGACCAACAACCTTGGATTCTTCGGCTCCGAGAATCCCTCCATCCTCTGCTACCGCAAGTGGAGCACCGATGGAGCCAGTCAGATCCTTGTCATCGTCACGACGGACTTCCGTAGCGCCCAAGCGGGCTGGATCGATGTTCCGACCAAAGATTTGGGCCTGACTCCCGATTCCCCTTATCAGGTCGAGGATCTCCTCACAGGAGAAATCTTCTCGTGGAACGGCTCCCGCAACTTTATCTCGCTCGATCCCACACAAAGGGTCGCTCACATTCTACGGGTTTGGAAATAATCCCAGATTGAATCTTTTGAGCTTGGGGTTTGTGATTCTTGGCCGCTCCCTAGTGTGCCCCCTGCAGGACGATCTCGGTGATGCCGGGTTGCTGTGAGGTTCTGCCGGGAGTGATCTCATCGATTGTCAGTTCGATGAGATCTCCCTGATTCATCATGATGTCCTCAAAGTGAAAGGCCTGCCAGCGCCAGGTATCGGCGAGATGGAGGCGGGCGACCCTCTTTTTATTCACGAGCAGGGTCATGGTCTTTACGCGGGCAAATCCTCGGAACTCCTCCAGCGTCCTGATCACACCATTGGCGATGGTGATCCCGTAGATCGGGGTGTCCCGGCAATCCTTGGGAAGTTTTTTTGGAAGGCAGAACTGGATGATCTCTCCCGGTCCGGAGGTGGGTGAGATCCAAGCGGTCATGGCATCATCATCGCAGAGCTCCGATGCGGGCTTAAGCGAGGAAACAGATCTGCCTGCAAGCGTTTCCCAGAAGAAGGCACAGCGAAGCGAGCATCCCCCCATGAGCTCTTGAAGAACTGGCTCGCCCACTTTCGGTTTCAGGAGTGGAGGGGAATCAGCGTGGACTAATGATGAGATCGCCGCAAAAGCCAGTAGGCTGAGTGTGAAGAGGGAGGATCTCAGGTGCACGATTTGCAAAGTCCGTGGAGAGTGATCTCGTGATCTGTGACCCGGAACCCCGCAGGGACTAGTTTTTTAAGACCTTCCACGCATTTCTCGAGGTCGAAGACCGCATGGCATTTTCGGCAGTGAAAGTGATGATGATGTCCTTTGTCGGCACGTTCATAGCGTGGCGCCTGTCCTGGAATCTCCACACAGCAGACTTGGCCCTCTTCTTGCAGGGTCTTGAGCGTGCGGTAGACCGTGGCGATCCCGAGAGAGGGGACGCCCTTCAGGGCAAGGGTCAGGATTTCGTCCGGCAGCAGAGGATGCTCCTGCTCGGCCAAGACCGCCTTGATGGCCTCCTTCTGGCGGGTTGTGCGTCGTTCGATAGCCAAGTGACGAATATGACCTTCTGCCTCAGCTATTTCAAGCCATCCACGATGGCTGAGACATTATGCCTCATCATGGAGTCATAGGTGTTTGCCTCGGTCTCACCCAGTCCATCGGAGTAGAGAGAGCCGCCGGTCTTGGTGCCGGTCTCGTCGGCAATCTGCTGAATGGCGCGGAGATTCTCGATGCTCTCGAAGAAGACAGCCTTCACACGCTCTCCTCTGATCACTTCGATGATCTCCCGCACATGTCGGGAGGATGGCTCTTCATTCGTTGAGACCCCTTTCAGGGGATAAATGGTGAATCCGTAGTCATGGGCAAAATATTGGAGAGCATCGTGCGAGGTGACGAGTTTGCGCTGATCGTGGGGAAGTCCTGCCAGTTTCACCCGGATCCAACGTTGCAATTCGTTCAGGGAGGCAAGGTAGCTCTGGGCATTCTTTTGGTAACTTGCTGCATTGGAGGGATCAGCCTTAGCAAATGCGCTGGCTATCACTCTGGTGGCCATTTTCATGTTTTCAACACTGTGCCACCAGTGGGGATCCTCCACGTTCTTTCCATCCTCGTTCATGGTCAGGGAGGGAATGTCTTCGCCGATGTTTAGGAACTTTGAGGAACCGCCACCGGCAGCTTCTTCGAGTTTTGTCAGATACCCTTCGATTCCCTTCCCAGTGAAGAGGACTAGGTTCGCATCGGCTACTTTTTTCACATCACCCGGGGTCGGTTCGAATTCATGGGGATCGATTCCCGACTTGATGATCGCCTCGATCTTCACATGGGTTCCGCCGATGTTCTTTGCGAGATCGGTTGTGATGGTCGAGAGGGAAGCCACGGTAAGGTCGCCCCGGCCCGATGAGGATCCGAGAAGGAAAGCGGCGAGCAGCAGGGGAAGGGGATGGATAATTTTCATGACACTAATGAGAATGGATTATTGACAACGTAGGGTTCTATTGATAAAAGGTAATCACTATCAATCATTCCATGCAACACTCATCCTCACTCGATACATCACTCTATGCTGCCGGGAACATAAACCCGATGATCCGCTTCACGGCGCTCACGCTCATCATGGCCATGACCATGGCAGTCGTGCCTGCGCGTGTTCATGCGTGCAGTTCATGCCCCAGCGGTAACACCGGAACGAGCTATAACTTCCCCGATGGCGTGGGAGGGATGGCCTGGATGCAGTACAACTTCGAGTCCCAGAGCCAGAACTATAGCGGCTTCAACAAGGCCCCCGCCGACACCAACCCTGACAAGCTGGTTCAGACCTCCACGATGATCGCTGGCTTGCAATATTTCTGGAATGAGAAATGGGGATTTCAGGTACTGGTTCCCTCGGCCAACACTCTCTACCGCTATGCTCCGCACAACGGTGATCATGCTGGGGAGACTGCGGAGGCTCATGCAGAGGAAGCTCATGCCGAAGAGGGGCATGCTGAAGAGGCCCATGCCGAGGAACACCAGGGAGAGAAGGTTGTCACCAAGCAGTGGTGGGCCATGGGCGATATCCGCCTGAACGCAATCTACACCGGGCTCAGTAAGGATCAATCAACCGGAATCAATCTGGGTGTGAAGCTGCCTTCTGGAAACTGGACCGAACCCAATGTCGAGCGCTCCGTGCAGGTCGGCACTGGAAGCACCGACATCCTCTTCGGCTTCTACCATCGCCATCGCATCACGAGCGATGCGCTTTGGAGTTGGTATTCCCAGGCCCAGTTGGATGCCCCGGTGATCTCGCAGGGAGGATACACCCCGGGCATCGCCGTGGATGTCGCGACGGGCGTCTACTACTCGGGACTGAGTCTCGGGAAACTGAAGATCCGTCCCATCGGGCAGGCGATTTTCACCACAGTGGGATCGGATTCCGGCCCCAATGCCTCCGGCCAGAACAACGGCTTCCAGCAACTCTCGCTCGCTCCCGGTATCGAGTTTGAAGTTCATCCCGTGCGTCTCTACGCGGATGTGGCACTTCCTGTCATGAACAACGTCTCCGGCAACCAGCTCATTGCTCCAGCTCAGGTTCGAGTGATTGCCAGCTATTCATTCTAGAACGGTCGTTCTAGAACAGTTCAACACTACGTGCTTCCCTCGGAGTTCCGATCCGAGCACAGGCTGGTCATCCGTTAGGGAAGCCGCTAAACGAAGTGATTCCTATGAGGATTGTTCGGATCTTTTTCACTCTCCTGATCGGTGTAGCTGCCCCGCTCCTTCAAGCGAGACAGCCGCCGATTCTGGATCCGGCTGTCAATTTTTTGTTGCGGGAGAAGATCGCCGGGGATCTCTACGGTTACAGACCCAAAGGTGAGGAAAATGGGATCTCTCTCTTCGCGCAGTCAGTCACCGATATGCTCTGGAACACGGTCGGTGGTGCCTCTACGGGGAGCGCTTGCAACGGGCTTCTCCAGTTTGGTCTGGAGGCGGATCTGGAGAAAACAATCGGTCTTCCGGGGGGGCATTTTAAGAATACTTGGATCTGGCTTTATGGACGCAATCCCTCCAATTACGTGGGGGATGTCAACGGGGTGAGCGGCATCTCCGGTCTGCCCTCCTTTCGCTGTTACGAGCTTTGGTATGAGCAAGATCTGGATTTAGGCGGGATCAAAGATGCCGTCTCCTTGCGCGGCGGTCTTCTCGGGCTTGATGCCGAGTTTTGCTATGTAGACACAGAACTTCTGTTCCTTAATGGTACGTTTAGCCTTCCTGCACTGGCCTCACAGAATCTCGTCAATAGCGGCCCTCAATATCCGATGGCGACGCCCGGCATACGCCTTGCCGTCCGACCTGTCTCTTGGCTTACCCTGCGTAGTTCCTTCTCCCAGGCCAATCCCTTTTCCCAGAGCGAGAACCTGCACAACTTCAACTGGAACTTCGGTCCCTCTGGAGGGTTACTCAATATGACGGAAGCCGAGGCGCGCTGGGAGTCTTTGTTGCGGGATAAAAAGCTTCCAGGCGTGGCAAAGGCGGGCTTTTTTATCCAGTCGGGTCCTGCGCCTGTGTTGCCCCAGGAGTGGTCTTTCGGCCCGCCCTCATCGCCGCAATACTTCACTGGATTTTATGGGATTGTTGACCAGATGTTGTACCGTGCGCCGGGTCAGGATGAAGCCCCGTCTAAAAACCCCAGTGCCGGCAAATCGGTCGTGGATGGCAAGGGTGCCGACGGCAAAAGCTCCGCCTCGGAGGCGCCCGTGCGCGGTCTCAATTCCTGGCTGAGATTCGGTTTTTGTCCGCAGTCTTATAACCCTCTCTCCATCTACACGGACGGAGGTCTGGTCTACACCGGACTGATCCCAGGCCGTAAGGAAGACAAGACGGGCATAGCCTTCTGCTACGGACAGGTCAGCAGCGGCTACATGAATCTTGGAAATGCGCAGGGAATTCCGGGCCCCTCCTTCGAGGCGGTGATCGAGTTCACCCACTCGATCCGCCTAGCCCCAGCCATCGCTCTCCAACCCGACATCCAGTATGTCATGCATCCCGGCGGGAGTCGCCAGTACGGCAATGCCCTCGTGGCGGGATTCCGGGCCGTGGTGGATTTTTAAGAAGGGATCGTGTAGCCTCTGCGGATGGAAATTCAAGAGGTTGTCAGTGAGAGCGAACGGGATGCCGCGGCCGTCCGCGATTTCTTCAATGGATGGACGCTCTATCGCAGGATCGTCGATAACGATTACCTCTATCACCGTTCCGTGGGAGATGTTTTCTCAAGGTGGCTAGACCGTATGGACGGCCCCTTCAATTTTCTTGATCTGGGATGTGGCGATGCAGAGTTTAGCTCCGGGATCCTGAGAGGCAGGGCGCTTCGCTCCTACACCGGGATCGACCTCTCCCCAGTGGCTCTTGAACTTGCCCATCAAAACACCGCCTCACTCGGCGTCCCCTGCAACCTGATTGTCGCAGACTTCCTTCTGAGCCTGAGCGCATTACCTGAAGAATACGATCTGATCTACATCGGCCTCTCGCTCCATCATCTTTCCCGTCAGGAGAAGGAATTCTTTTTCGGCGAGCTCCGTCGTAAAGTCTCACCGGGAGGGTCACTGCTGATCTTCGATCCCGTGCTGACTCCCGGTGAGGCGCGTGCTTCCTATCTGGGGCGCTGGTCCGATCACGCCCAGTGGTCGTGGAATGCATTGACCGTGGAGGAGGTCGCGGGGGCCGTGCAGCATGTCACAACTTCCGATTTCCCCGAGGAGCTCTCCACGCTGAACAGGATGGCTGTGGCTGCCGGATTCCACTCTGCCGAAGTCCTTTTCATGGACCGCACTGATTTCTACGCCTTGATGGCGTTTCAGGCCGCATGAGGCTATCCCCTGTTTGTTCTCTCCAAGCCAGGGCTTGCCTTCCCATTGCTGATGGGGCTAGGGATCTGCCATGCAGATGATGAATCACATGCGGTTTTTGCTTCTAGCCGGTTTTCTTACGCTGATTCTTCCGGCATCCATCAGTGCTGATCAGGGTAAGAAACCAGAAAAGACATCAGTCGTTCAGCCAGCGGGGCCGGAGATCGTGGATGTCGGTGTCTGGCCGACGGTCATCTACAACCTGGATGTCCATTCCAATACCTTCTACATGACCGCCTACGTCTGGTTCATCTGGAGGGGTGACATCGATCCGAGCGAGACTGCCGAGTTGATCAACAATGTGGAGAGCTGGGGACTGACAAAGGTGAAAACCTACCCCAAGCCGATCACCTTCCCCGATGGCCGCAAATACCAGTGCCTCAGGATTGAGGGACGATTTTTCCAGCCCTTCAGCTTGAAGCGATTCCCTCTGGAGCACCACACCCTTACCCTCTCGATGGAGAATAACACCTACACGGTCGATAAGATTATTTACCGGTTGGATCAAAAAAACTCAGGTATCGATCCGGGTATTAATATCCCCGGGTGGAGCGTGAAATCGTGGTCGGGCCTCGCCGGCATCCACCACTTCCCGACCAATCTCGGAGACCAGACGGTCGGAGTCGGGGGCTCGGACTATGGATCGATTACCTTCAAGGTCGAGGTCACGCGTCCCGTGAACTTCTTCCTCTGGAAGATGATGCTCCCTGTCTTGATCGTCCTGATAGCCAACTGGACGGCACTCCTGCTGCATCCCTCTCAGCTGGCCTCACGTGTCGCCATGACGGGTACGGCCCTGCTGACCACGGTCTTCCTGGAGCAGGGTTACTCCTCGAATCTGCCCGAGGTGAACTACCTGGTCCTGATGGATAAAATATATGTCGTTGTCTATCTCCTCATCATTGCCTCACTGGTTCAGGTCGTGATCCAAGGGGCTCTGGAAAAGAGGCACTTACTCAATGAATTCAAGAAGGCTCAGTGGGTAGACAAAATCAGCGTGGTTGTTCAGGCAGTCGCCTTCATTCTGGCTCTTATTTTTATCAATGCTACGACGCATTGATCAGCAATAAGCGCACCTTGCCCTGACGCACTTCATAGAAAAACTCGGCTTCCTTTCTCTGCAATTCATGGAGAATTTCCTTCTCCAGAACATTCATCCGTTCCAGCAAGCTGAACCCCTCTTGGAATGACGTGACCTCGCAGATTTGAGCCAGTTGGTGTGTTAGTCTTTGGGTTCAACCAACCCCAAAGACCATGAAAGGAAAGAGACACAGTACAGAGGACAA
>JAPJNA010000036.1 GCA_026461395.1 Chthoniobacterales bacterium
CCATCACGCTCCGCGATAAATTCACAGCGGTGAGCCGGCGGTGTGTACTCCCGGATCGCATCGGCCATCATGCTCGTATCGGCACCGAGCGCGATGCCGACAGCAAAGGCGGCCATGACATTGGCCGCATTGTGGGGGCCGCGGAGCCTCGTCTTGGACAGCTCGAGCAGCACTTTCCCACCATACTGGATCCTGAGATTGTCATTGAGAGAGAGATCTGCCGATGGATCCGTGGTGCTGAAAGTGATCCTCCTTGCCTTTATCTTGGAGAGATCAAGATCCTTTGTATCCGCAGGAATCACCGCCCAGTCCTCTGCGGTCTGATTCTCAAAGATCCTGAGCTTCGCTTCTCGATATTCTTGTATCGCGGGGTAGCGGTCGAGATGGTTGGGACTGAGGTTGAGCCATGCGGAGACCCTTGGACGGAATGTCTTGATAGTCTCAAGCTGGAACGAACTGACTTCCACAACCAGCACATCCCAGCTCCATGCTCCGTCTAGCAGCTCCGACATGGGGGTTCCAATATTCCCACAGGAGGCTGCCCTGAGTCCTGCTCCACGGAGCATCAGGGTGGTGAGTTCCGTCGTTGTTGTTTTGCCATTGGTGCCCGTGATCGCCACCACCGGAAAAGGACAAAGCGTGAAAGCCAGCTCCAGCTCGCCGATGAGGGGAATGCCCTTCCTTAGGACATTCACGACGATAGCTGCCGTCTCCTCGATTCCTGGACTCAAGACCGCGATGTCATGAACGATATTATCCCCCGCGGCATCAGCTCCCGTGAGAACGTTGATCCCTTCCTTACGCAAGAGTTCGGCACGTTCGCTAAGAACAGACGATTCTCCACTGTCACAGACTGTCACCTCGGCCCTGGAGCGCTTGAGCAGGCGTGCTGCGGCGAGACCGCTTCTCCCCAAGCCAAGGACGACGGCCTTCTTGCCGATGTAGGGATTGGATGAGGCGTTCATGGGCACTGGTCAGCGCAACTTCAGGGTGGCGATGCCAAGAAGTCCGAACACAATGGCCATGATCCAGAATCGCACCGTGACCGTGTTTTCCTTCCATCCGGAAAGTTCGAAATGGTGGTGTAGCGGCGACATCTTGAAGATGCGTTTCCCAGTCAGCTTGAAGCTGGCTACCTGAAGGATGACCGAGAGCGCCTCGGCGACAAAAACCCCTCCGACGATGGCAAGCATCAGTTCCTGCTTGCAGCAGATCGCAAGCACGCCAAGCAGACCTCCGATCGCTAGGGATCCCGTGTCCCCCATGAAGACTTTAGCCGGATGGCAGTTCCACCAGAGAAAACCGAGTGCCGCGCCCGCCAAGGCAAGACTCACGACAGCCAGCTCGCCGGAAAACCCGTAATAAGGAATCTGAAGGTAGAAGGCCGCCTTGCTGTTTCCTGCAAGGTAGGTGAAGACACCGAAGCAGATCCCGGCCATGACAGTGCATCCGGAGGCTAGTCCGTCGAGTCCGTCGGTGAGATTCACCGCGTTCGAGGATCCGACGATGATCAGCAAATAGAAAATATAGGTCCAGAAGATGCCGAGGCTTAAAACAGGACCCTTGATGAACGGGATATAGAGTTGTTGCGCCTGCTTGGCCAGAGAGGGCGAGAGAAGAAAGAATGCCGTGATTCCGGCCGCGAGAACGCACTGAAGAACAAACTTGAGACGGCTACTGATGCCTGCGGAACTTTTCTTCGTTACCTTCAGCCAATCGTCATAAAATCCGAGCGCTCCGAGAAAGAGGACCGTGATGAGACAGATCCAGACAAAAGGATTGTCAGGACGAGCCCAGATCAGAGTGGAAAGAACCACGGCCGCAATGAGCAGGATCCCACCCATGGTTGGGGTTCCCTTCTTTCCGCCATGAAGTTCGTTGAGTCGGTGTACTTCCTCGGCGCTTCGGATCGGTTGGCCCAGCTTCAGCTCTACCAGGCGGCGAATTACTATGTTGCCGAACATCAGGCAGATCAGGAATGAAGTGAGCCCAGCGCAGAGAGCGCGGAAGGAGATGTATTGAAAAACATTCAGGGCTTTTCCAAGCTGCACCCCGTGCAGGAGAGATCCGAATTGTGACAGGTAATAGAGCATCAGGTGATGGGTTGAATGTTCAGTTGAAGTGTTGAAGGACTTCCTCCATGCGCGCGCTCCTGCTGGCTTTCAGCAGGACCAGGTCGCCCTGAGTGGCAAATGAGGTGAGAAGCTTGGCTGCCGCAGCATTGTCCGAAACGACGTGCACATCCGAAAGCCCTGCCTTCGAAGCCGCATCAGCTATTGCCGAAGCTTCTTCACCTACGGTGATCAGCGCAGAGAGTACACCAGCGGCTTTCTTGCCTACGCTTTCATACCCCGTAGACGCATGAATTCCTAATTCCCCCATCCTGCCAAGAACAGCAATCTTGCGACCCGGTATGGAGATTCCCTCAAGCGTCTCAAGGGCGGCTATCATCGATTCAGGATTCGCATTGTAGGTGTCGTCCAGAAACGTCACGCCACCCCGGATCAACTTGGCCAGTCGTCCTGAAGTCAGGGTGACACCAGCAAGTCCCGAAACGCACTTCTCCATTGTGATCCCGCACTGCAATCCCGCCGCAATTGCCAAAAGGGCATTGCCGATCATATGCCGCCCCGGCACCGGGAGAACGGCTTCGGCTCTCCCGAACTCTCCCTCGATCATAAAACGTGTCTCATCCAGGCCGTGTCGAATCCCCGTGGCCCTGAGGTCTCCCCGATCGAACCCAACCTGCAAGACCCGGGCCGATGTTCTGGAAGCCAGCTCCTTGGAAAAATCATCCTCAGCCGGAATGATCGCATACCCACCCGACGGCAGCTTCTCTAGAAGATCTCCCTTCTCGGCCGCGATTTCTTCACGACTCCCAAGATGCTCGATGTGGGCGGTTCCGATATTTGTGATAATGCCGATCTCCGGCCTGGCCAATCCGGCAAGCGGCGCAATCTCACGACGGTGATTCATTCCGATCTCCCAAACGGCAGCTTCATCCTCCAGATCAGCCGCCAGGATGGAGAGAGGAAGACCGATCTCATTGTTCAGATTACCCAGAGTGGCTCTTGTGCGTAGGGATGAGCGAAGCACGGCCGCTGTAAAATCCTTCACGGAGGTCTTACCGCTGCTGCCGGTGATGGCAATAGCACGCAGCGTTAGTCTGGAGCGCCACGCCGAGGCAAGGAGTGCGAGTCCTGTCATTGCATCCGGCGTACTCAGAATACCAAACCCGTGAGGCAAACCCGCCGGAGGTTCACCATCGCAGAGAGCCGCAACAGCTCCCTTTGCGGCGGCTTCAGCGATGAAGTGATTCCCATCGAAACGTTCCCCCCTGAGCGCGATGTAGAGATCACCGGCCTCGATCGAACGCGTATCCTTGCCGATGCGGCGCACCATGCTTTCAGGATTTCCAGCAATAAGAGCTGCGCCACACATTCCGGCTATTTCAGCAAGGGAAAGCGGATTCATCGTCTCGCCTCCTCCCTCTCATCAAATTCCTTCGCAGCCATCGCGCGGGCAGTGACCCTGACGTCGTCAAAAGGGTGACGGCCAGACCCCGTCTCCTGGTAATCCTCGTGTCCCTTACCCGCTACGAGCACGATATCCCCCGACGCCGCGATCTCCACCGCACGCCTGATAGCGCTCTCACGGTCGACATAGCTTTCATGGCCTCTGGCACGGAAACCTCTCGATGCCTCATTCATGATCTCCAGCGGATCCTCACCGCGGGGGTTGTCGGAAGTCAGAATCACGCGGTCCGAATTTTGCTCGACGGCAGCTGCCATGAGAGGACGCTTGGCCCGGTCACGGTCACCACCGCAACCGAAAACCGTGATGATGCTGGCGGGATTCAGCTGCCGGAGAGTGCTGAGCACATTCACCAGCGCATCGGGCGTATGGGCGTAGTCGACAAAGGCCTGGAAATTCCGCTTTACGGGAACGCGCTCCAGGCGTCCCGGAACTTGAGGGATCGTCGCTGCAGCGGCGATGGCGCGCCGCAGTTCAAGTCCCATAGCTGAGGTAGCGGCCAATGCAGCGACGGTATTGTATACATTGAAGAGACCGATCAGCGGAGTCCTGACAAGATAGCTTCTTCCCTTGGCATCCAATCGGAAGATGGTGCCAGTCGCGGTGTAAGTAATGTCACTGGCTCGGAAATGACAGCCACTTCCCTGACCGTAGGTGATGATCGGGACACCCTGAACACGGTCGAGAAGGCGATGCCCGTAACGGTCATCCGAGTTGATGATCGCTCGAGCCTTTTTCTTAGTCTGCTTTGCAAGTCCCGTGAAGAGCTGGCGTTTCGCCTCGAAGTACTCCTCCATGGATCCGTGGTAGTCGAGATGGTCCTGGGTGAGATTGGTAAAGATGGCGGCATCGAACTCAACCCCTCCAACGCGGTGCTGTATCAGCGCATGGCTGGAGACCTCAAGTGCTGCTGCACGAAATCCTCCATCCCTCATGATGGCCAACATCCGCTGTAGGTCGATCGACTCGGGCGTGGTCCTCGAAGCAGGCTCAACGATACCCGGAAGGACGTACTCAATCGTCCCGACAAGCCCGCAAGGACGGCCGACTGCATCGCAGAGATGCCTGATGATCCAGGCCGTGGTTGTCTTGCCATTCGTTCCGGTGACACCGGCCACGGCAAGCGATGTGGAGGGATGTCCGTAGAAGGAGGCCGACAGTGCGGCCATCGCCACACGAGCATCGGGAACCCTCACAATAGGAACCCCTGCTATCGAGGGAATCTCTTTTCGGGAAATGTCTTTATCTGTCACGACCGCAACGGCTCCCTTTTCGATCGCCTCTCTGACAAAGTGGATTCCGTTTTCAATGGATCCTGGAATCGCAATAAAGAGATCGCCGCCGCGGACAGATCGCGAATCGCAACTCAGGCCCATGACCGTTACATCGGGACTCCCTATGACGGAGATCACCGGGGTGGATTGAATGAGTGTTTCTAGATTCATGTCAGGAATATTCATCTGACATTCACGGCAGCTGTGCTGGAACCCTCCTTGGATAGGGATTCCCCAGGTTCGGGGTCCATATCGAGGTACCGGGCGGTTTTCCCACCGATTTTTGAAAAGACGGGGCCGGCCACCGAACCTCCGTAGTTCGCTGTCTCGCCCAACTTGGCATCATCCACGATGACGATTCCCATGACTCTCGGTTTATTGACTGGAAAAAAGCCGGCAAACGAGACGATGTAGCGCCCCTCTAGGTATCCACCATGGGGACTGATCTTCTGAGCGGTACCCGTCTTACCGGCGACGCGGTACCCCTCGACTCGCGCTAGCGGTGCAGTGCCCTGGTTACTGACTGCCTTCTCCAGCGCATTAGCTATGTAGTTGGCACTTTCCGGCTTCACCACTTGGGCGACGGGAGGCTCTTGAAGTTCAGCGCTTCCCTCACCCTTGCTCAAGACGAGTTTCGGCTTCATGAGTTTGCCGCCGTTGGCAATCGCGGACATCGCCATCACCATCTGGATCGGTGTCACAGCGACGGATTGCCCGTAAGCCATGCGCGTCTTTGTCAGCATATCCCAACGGTGGGGCGGGTTTACCATCCCCGAAATTTCGCCAGGAAGAGGGATTCCCGTGCGGGTACCAAATCCGTATTTCCTGACGTAGTCATAGAACAGCTGATCCTTCATTTTCAGAGAGATCTTGGCGGCACCCACGTTAGAGGACTTCATGAGGATCTCGGAAACACTGAGATCGCCGCAACCATGGTGGTCCTTGATGGTCTTCCCCCCGTAGGAAAAGTGACCGTTCTCACAAAAGATCCGGGTCTTGTCGTCGATGATCCCCTCATTATAAGCGGCTGATGTGACGATGATCTTGAAGACCGATCCTGGTTCGTACATGTCCGAGATGGCACGGTTGCGCAATTGCTCCTGCTTCGCCTCATTGAATTTGTTCGGGTCGTAGTTCGGTCTGCTGGCAAGCGCCAGGATCTCGCCGGTATTGGGATCTGCAAGAATAGCCGTCGCCGAGGCGGGGTGATTAGTCTTATAGGCCTCATCAACCTCGCGCTCCGCGATCGCCTGCAGACCCATATCGATGGAGAGACGGATGTCCGAGCCGTTCTCGGGAAGCTGCTCCTGCCCGCGATAGACCACGATCTCCCTTCCCTTACGGTCGTGTTCAATCATTCGAAAGCCCTCCTGCCCTCTCAGTTCTCTATCGCAGGTTTTTTCGATCCCATCGGCCCCGTGCCCCGTGTGATCTACGTATCCCAGCACATCGCAAAGCATCTCCCCATTGGGATAACTCCTCACCGATCCCTCCTGAAGATAGAGGCCGTGGAGATTCGCTTTCTCCAGTGCCCTTATCATGTCCTGCGCTTTCTCCTCGGAGACTCGTTTCCGAATGATGACATACTTACTCTTAGTCGTGAGCTTCTCCGTGAGTTCCTTGACGGGCAGTTCCAGAAATGGAGCCGCCAGCACGGCAAGTGCTGCCGGATCATGAATGCGAGAGCCGTCGGCATAGACCATCTGCACGGGAATATTCACTGCTAGTTCCTCGCCGTTTCTGTCGAGGATACGCCCTCGGCGAGCTAAAATCACTTGTCTGCTCTCGTGCTTATCCGCAGCTATTTCTTGATAGTAATTATGCTTGAGGACCTGCAGGTGGATCAACCGCCATGCAAAAACGGTGAAGACGAGTACCAGTAGGGCGCAGACAAACCCGATGCGCCTGCTCATGCCCTTCACCTGTTAACAGCGCGCTGGGGAGCCCCGAGACCGAACCGGCTTTCCGGATCGTGCGAGGCCGTGCGCAGAACCCCGTCAACTTCAGCAAGGGTAGGTGGCGTGACGCGGGCGATCGCCGTGTCGCGGATCGCTTGAAGCGTTATGTATCCATCGTCCAGGCGGCGCTGCAGAGCCCCGCGTGATGTCATGGAGGTGATCTTCGCCTTCAGCGCGTCGTCCCTGGCCTCCTCCTCGCGGAGGGATGCCTCGATCATGCGAGACTGATTGCCAACCGCATGCTGCTGGTTCTTCAGATAGACGAAGAAAAGCCCTGCAAGGGCAAACAGAAAGATGATGGTAAGCCCCCCAGCGAGATAATTCACCTCAATGGCGTTCGTGGTGCGGCGGCGATTCTCGCTCATGCTCGGCCTCCCTGTTTCAGCGTTGAGATTGATCCGATTCGCTCGACAACCCTCAACCGGGCGCTACGCGAACGCGGATTGGAGGAAAGCTCGTCCGGCGAGGCTGTCACTGATCGCGGGGTGAGCGCCTCAAAGAGGTGCTCGGGGTTGGGACGGGGAGCGGGCCATGTGGGATCGTCGATCTCGCTCATGGCGTGGCGGCGGAAGAAATGCTTCACGATCCTATCCTCCAGCGAGTGGAAGGTAATGACGGCCAAGCGTCCTCCAGGTGCCAGAAGGGATGTGAACGCGGGCAATGCACGTTCCAGCGAGCCGATTTCATCATTCACGGCGATGCGGAGAGCCTGGAAAACACGGGTCGCAGGGTGACGGGGGCCGGTGCGTCCCGCAGCTATCAACTCGGCAAGCTCTGCAGTGCTCACGATCTGTTTTTTCTCACGCGCCCGGGCTATGCGTGCCGCAAACTGAATGGCACGGGGCTCATCGCCATACTCACGGAAGATGCGAGCAAGCTCTGGGGCAGGTGCCGTGTTCACCAAGTCGGCAGCAGTCATCCCTGTGTTTCCCATGCGCATGTCGAGAGGTCCTTCACGCTGGAAGGAAAAACCTCGCTCCGGAGTGTCGAGTTGGTGAGATGAAACCCCGAGATCAAGTAATACCCCGTCGACCTGACTGATTCCCAGGGCTGTCAAGGCTTCTACAGCACCGGTGAAATTTCCCTCCACTGCGGTGAAGCTTTCGCCATGGGAGAAAAGAAACTCACGTGTGTGTGCCAGAGCCTCCGGATCGCGATCAAAACCGATAACCCGCGCCCCGCCCTTCAGCAATAAACTGCTGTGGCCTCCCCCCCCCAGGGTCCCATCGATGATGGTACGGCCGGGAGCGGGGCGCAGGAATTCGACGACCTCCTTTGCCAGAACTGGTTCGTGGCGGAAAGAGGTGCTCATGAAATGGGTGGACGGCGTGGAAGGAGAGAAGGTTGTCGTCGCGAGGTCGTGATGGGCCCTGAGAAATCTATTGCGTCTAAGTTTGTGTTGGATGCGGGTCATCGGTTCATGCGGCTTAGAGACCGATCAACTCGGCCACCTGACGGTAAGATGTGGATTCCTCCGCACTCACGACGGCCCAGCGTTTGGCATTCCAGATTTCAAAACGGCTACGGCCGCCGACCAGCATGACATCTCCCTTGAGCTTCACGGCATCGCACTGCTCATCGGGACGAAGGACCCTGCCGTTGCTGTCCGCAGAAACAGAGCGTGCCTGTCCATAAAATGCGCGGATCGCCTTGCGTCGTTCGGGTGCGGGTGCACCGCTCTGCTCGATGCGCGACTCGATCGAATCGAACTCCTCCGGCGGCATCACGATGAGGCAATCACCCGATGGTCCGGGGATCGCATGGAACTCATCCGGACCCCCGCTCAACCAGGCCGCCGGGATCGTGACACGATTTTTCGCATCCATGGACCTCTCGAAAGTCCCGGCGTAGCTGATCGTATTGGAGGTCGTTTTGGACATTGGGAATGCAATGGGAAGAAATGCCACTTTCCACCACTACTCCCCACTTTTTCCCACCAAAAGAGAAAATGGTCAACGTAAAAAAGATAAAAAGAGGAAAATTAAGTGGGGTTTATGGCCCCATCCCATTTTAAAAGCCCCTAGGGAAGCGCTGATTAAATCGCATAGAGGCCGTTGCGGGAAGCCGTAGCGGATGCGAAGTAGCGGCCGGGCAATCAAGCACGGAGGTTGACATTTGAGTACAAACGGCTCACATTGGACTCAATGGAGTTGGAATTTGACCCCGAAAAAGAGAAGTTCAATGTGATCAAACACGGCATCGACTTCTCGACGGTCGAGGAGGTCTTTGCCGATCCGTTCCGACTCATCATCCCAAACTCAGCACACAGCACTCCAAAAGAGAAAAGATTCTACGCCATCGGACATGACGGAAGAGGAGTCCTCACAATCAGATTCACCATACGCGGTTCCTCAATCCGTATCATCGGCGCTGGATACTGGCGCAAACAGGCATCTCTCTATGAAAAAAACAAAATCCAGAATCAGCTATAAAAACGAGCCCAAGGAAGCGGGCTGGGAGTTCAATCCAGCAGCACCGGCTCTCGATGAGAAAGCCACCTCCAATCTGGGGATCCCCTCCCCATCGGATGCTCGCACCCATCTCAAACGGAAGCAGGCCAAGGAGACGCGGATCAATGTACGCCTCTCAGCCAAGACGCTGGCAGGCCTGAAACAACAAGCCGAGGAAGCAGGTATGCCCTATCAGACTCTAGCGGCCTCCGCCCTGCACATGTTGGCCACGGGCAAACTCCGCCTCGCCGTTGTCACGGGAGGTTAGAGGGACCCATCCTGGATCAGATCCGAATTGTCCGCCCGGTAAAGGCTGACAGGCTCATCAAGGCGAGGGATTAGCCAACAGGGGGGCCGATGCCTACTCTAGCCAATAAAAACCCTGCGAAGGGCTGCAATCACCAGAGCGAGGGCTCCCAGGCCAAAGAGGGCATAGGTCGAGGGCTGGGAGAAATCATCAGGAGACGCGTCGGGGGCCATAATTACCTAAACGCATCCATTTGACATCCATTATGGATTCTTTAAGATTCCAATATGTCAACAATCACTCTGAAGGATGTACCCCAGGAACTGCGTGTAGCGCTGAAACAGCGCGCAGTCCGCAACCGCCGCTCCCTGAATCAGGAATTGCTCTACTGCCTGGAGCAGTTTGTTGGGATCATCCCCTCACCCACTCAGGAGAACCGTGCGTGGATCGAATCCTCAAAGCAGGAACTAATGAAGGTGTGGGATAACTCTGAAGACGACGTCTACAATGAACTGCTCTCGCAATGATGTGGTGCTACTGCCGATTCCGTTCTCGGATCTGAGCAGCACCAAGGTACGCCCAGCAATCGTTATCGGCCATGGCTCCACGAGCGGTGACCTTTTCCTAGTCCCGATCACGTCGCGCCTGAAGTATGGGGACTTTCCCCTCAGCGGGTGGCAGTCCTGCGGCCTGAATGTTCCCAGCGCAGTGAAGGGTCAACTAGCGACTGTGGAATCCCAACTCGTACGTAAAATCGTGGGAAGACTGAGTGCCGAGGATATGGCAACTCTCGAAGGCAAACTAAAGGAATGGCTCGATTTGTAATCGGCTCGTAGAGGCGACACAGACTGGCAGGAACTTTAGGGAGTTCCCTAGAGGCTTGATTCCATAATGAATCTCAATATTTTCATTAACTCATGAAGCTTACCACCTCCTCCCTGATTGCCGCTTCGGCACTCGCTCTCTCCCTCTCCGCAGCCAAGGCCGATACGGCGACCAATAATGGAGGCACCTTCCAGTGCATCGCGACGAAGGTCACCATTACTGACAAGCAGGTTGATTCCGTGGTTCAGTGGAACACGAAGACCGGCGAGGCTCGCCTTCTGAATGCCGCTTCCTTCGCCGATAAGGCCACCGGCCAGCAGGGTAACCTGATAGGATGGGTGCCCCTCACCGATCTCCAGCAAGCCGTCCAGAACCTGGCCCAGCAGATTCAGGCACAGCAGGCTGCTCGAGGAACCAATGCGGCTCCGGCTTCGACCCCTATCAAGCCTAAGGGGAACTAATCACTTTTCATTCATCACTCTCGAAAACGGCCGGAGCAAGCCGGCCGTTTTTTTGTGTTCGATTCGCGGGAATTTCGCGTGCCGTTGAAGGCCTTCTCCTTGCTCAGTCTTTCCAAGCCTTAAAAATCAACCGGGGATGTTCTTGAGTAGCTCTGCATTCGTCGGATAGCGACGAATGAAGAAAAGGAGACGCTCGATCGCCTCGATCGGCTTGTGACCCGCGAGTCCGCGGCGGATGATGTTGATCTTGTGCATCTCGTCGGCTGTGAGGAGGAGTTCCTCGCGACGAGTGCCGGAGAGGAAGATGTCAACGGCGGGATAGATGCGCTGGTCGCTGATCTTGCGATCGAGGACGAGCTCCATGTTGCCGGTGCCCTTGAATTCCTGAAAGATCAGGTCATCCATGCGGCTGTTGGTGTCGATCAGGGCAGTCGCCATGATGGTGAGTGATCCGGCCTCCTCGGTGTTGCGGGCTGCGGCGAAGAGCTTGCGTGGGATCTCCATCGCACGGGCGTCCATACCACCACTCATGGTGCGGCCTCCGCCACCCTGTGCGTTATTGAACGCACGGCCGATGCGGGTGAGTGAATCCATCAGAACAAACACATCCTTGCCCTGCTCGACAAGACGCTTCGCGCGGTCGATGGCGATCTGGGCGATGCGGGTGTGGCTTCGGATATCGCTGTCATTGGAGCTAGCATAGAGCTCGGCCTGCGGAATGGTGCGGCGGATTTCAGTAACTTCCTCGGGACGCTCGTCGACCAGGAGGATGAGGAGCTTCATCTCGGGGTGGTTCTTTACCACGGCATCAGCGATATGCTGCAGAAGGGTTGTCTTACCGGTGCGAGGAGGAGCCACAATGAGTCCGCGCTGGCCCTTGCCCACGGGGGTCATCAGGTCGATCACGCGCGTGGTGAAGCGCTCCGGTGTGGTCTCGAGTCTGATGCGCTTGTTCGGGCTGATCGTGGTGAGTTCCTCGAAGAGCGGTATGTTGATGAACTTGGCTGGATCCTCACCCTCGATCTCGGTGGCGCGGAAGAGCTGGATCCCGCGGGGACCACGTCGGGTCTCTCCCTTGATGAGGACTCCGTCACGCAGGTTGTATTCACGGATCACCTCAGGGGTGATGAAGATGTCGTTCTGCGTGGCCGAGTAGGCACGCTTCGCCTCGCGAAGGAAGCCAAACCCCTTGCCGGAGACTTCGACAATCCCTTCGGCGTAGGTGGGCTCAGGCGGGGGGCCGTCATGAGGGGCAGCTCCGGCGGATCCGGGCAGGGGCTCTGCAAATTCATCGGGACCCGGGCCATGCTCTCCTTGAAAACCCTGTCCACCATTTCCTCCCTGTCCGCCATTTCCGCCCTGATCATTTGGGCCGCGGTCTCCACGGTTGTCCTGGCGATTGTTGCGGAAGGGTCGGCGTCCACGCTGATTGCGTCCTCCACCACCGCCACCACCCCCACCTCCACGGCGGTTGTTATCGAACCTGCGGCCTCCTCCTCCGCCACCACCACCGCCCCCGCCACCTCCTTGAGGGCTTGCCTGCTGACCTCCCTCGGAGCTACCGGCTTGGCCGGCAGACGAATCGGAGGCGGGTTGCTGAGAGGGAGCCTGTTCCTGGGAACGTGAAGAGGGCTCGGGCTGGGGCTGTTGATCGTCGCTCATGATGGAAAGGTGGTTAGGCTGTAGGCTTTTAGACTGTTAGGTCAGAGGTGATTTTTTGAAGGGGGGAAAGACTTGGGACTGTCAGACGGTTGGGAGAGAAAGGGGAGGCTCGGGCGGATTAAGGCTCTCGATGATTGGGGATGGGTGATGAGGGGATAAAACTTGAAATCACTCCGGTATGGGAGCAGGTGACCCGGTGACGATCTGGATCGCTGATTTATCAACAGCGGCTTTCCGTCGAACCGATGACCACTTCCTTGTTGGAATGAATGATCTGATGAACTGCAATTGGTTTGGTAAGGATCTCCAAAACCAGACAACCGGGGTTACTTCAACTCACCGGCAACCGTGTGGGGAGAGATCCGAAAAGACCGAAACTTGATTGAAAGCAAACCACACCCTCTCGCCATGTCAACGCCTTTCTCGGCAATCTTCTGAAACCTGCCTAGAAATCTCTCTGTGAACCGATTTCCATGAGATAAAGATTCTTTCTCTCCTTTTCAAAAGCCTTCTTGGCTGACTCATGATCGATGGCAATAAGGGGAAATGTGTCGTAATGCACCCCGATGATTTCCGTGCACCCGAGCCACTCCGCAGCAATGACGGCGTCCTTCACGCCCATGGTGAAGTTATCTCCAATGCAGAGCGCCGCAAACTTCAAAGGTCCAGACTGGCCGATCAGCTCCATATACCGGTTGAGCGCGGTATCGCCGCTGTAGTAAAAGGCTCCCTCCGAGGTCTCCACCCGGAAGCCTCCGGGTTGTCCACCGTAGGTTCCGTCCGGCATGCTACTGGAGTGAATTGCCGGGGTGAAGGTGACGCGACCGAAGTCGAAGGCCCAGGAACCACCGGAGTTCATGGGATGGATCTTCTCGATTCCCTTGCCGCCGAACCATTGAATAACCTCATAATTGCCGATAAGCGTCGCACCGCTCAGACGCGCGATCGCCTCCACATCGGCGACATGGTCGAAATGTCCATGCGTGATCAGAATGTAATCGGGGTGCAGATTGGCATAGTCGATGGAAGAAGCCAGGGGGTTCGGCGTGATGAAGGGATCGAAGAGGAGCATCTTTCCGGAGACTTCGACGGAAAAGCAGGAGTGGCCGTAGTAGGTGACCTTCATGGATATCATCCTCCTCAGTTCTTCATTGAGCGCCAAGCGAGAATGCTTGAAAAGACTTCTGAAGACCTCTGAAAACTTGCAAGCCCACCCTGCCACCTTCAGGCTAAGAAACCGCTGAATCCCTATGACTCTTGATCCTGAGAAAAAAATTGTGGGACTTCTGGTTCCCCTCTTCGCCTTGCGTGGTAGGCACGATCTGGGTGTGGGTGATACGGAGGCTCTCAGCGAAGTGATCGAATGGGCCGCGGGGAACGGCTTCCGAGCCGTGCAGATCCTGCCGGTCAATGAAACAGGTGGAGATCACAGCCCCTACAATGTCCTGAGCGCCTTCGCTCTTGACCCCTCCACGATCACCACCCATCCCTCGAGGCTCCCGGAGTTGACGCCCGGCGACTATCGTCAGATCACGGAACGCCATGACCTGGCGACACTTCGCTCCGGGCCGGTGGATTACACCCGGGTCAAAGCTCTCAAGCGGGAACTTCTCGAAGCCGCCTGGAAGCGCTTCTGCAAAGGGGACGGACGCAGCGGACGCTCGAAGATCTTCGCACGTTTCCTGGACCAGCAATCCGCATGGCTGCCGGATTACACGCTCTTCCGCGTGCTTCTAGAGATCAATCACCACGTGGAGGATACCTCCAGCTGGCCCTTGACCCAGCGGAATGCGAAGGCGGCCCGTGTCTGGCTTGCCTCGCTTCCGCAGCAGGAGCGTGCTGGCGTGGAAGAACAACGGCTCTTTTTTGCCTTTGTGCAGTGGATTGCCTTCTCCCAGTGGTCTGCGGTGGCCGATCTCGCAGAGGTTATGGGGGTTGCCCTGATCGGCGATGTGCCAGTCGGTGTGGCCGCGGGCGGTGCTGATGTCTTTGCGTCACCGGAGGAGTTCGACCCGACGCGCTCTTGCGGCGCGCCCCCGGAGCATGTCTTCAAGAGCGACTCCTTCACCGAGCAGTGGGGACAGAACTGGGGCTTCCCTCTCTACCGCTGGGATGTGATGGCCCGGAATAATTTCCTCTGGTGGCGCAGGCGTCTCCGGCTGCTTCGGTCGGTTTTTCATCTCCTGCGCGTCGATCATGCACTCGGATTCTTCCGCATCTACAGCTTCCCATGGCCCCCGCAGCGCAATGCAGAATTCACAGGTCTCTCCGAGCAAGCGGCCAGGGAAAAGACAGGCGGCCCACTGCCCGGGTTCATCGACTTCGATGACAACACCCAGGAACAACGCAATCACAATGAACGCCACGGCGAGGTCCTGCTGGAAATCCTGAACGAGGAACTCGGCGATCATCGCCTCATTGCCGAGGATCTTGGGGAAGTCGCCCCTTATGTCCGCCCAGTGTTGGCCAAGATGGGACTTCCGGGCTTCAAGATCCCCATGTGGGAGCGGAACTCCGACGGCACTATGAAGGGTGGGGAGACCTACGACCGTATCTCGGTTGCCACCTACGCCACTCACGACCACGCGCCCATGATCACTCAGTGGGAAGAATGGCAGGCAGGTGTTGCCCACGGCGGTGAAGACGAGGCGGGTTGTCGAAAAATTCTCGACGAACTCCTCCTCTTCTCGGCCCATCCGGAGATCGATCCAATGACCCCCTTTATTGAAACTGTGCACCGAGCCCTCCTGGAAGGGCTCCTGTCCTGCAATTCCTGGATCGCGATCCCGATGATCACGGACCTCTTCGGGACAAGCCAACGCTTCAACGTGCCTGGGGCCGTAGGATCCGCCAACTGGACGGCCCGCATTGCAGAGCCTATCACCGAGTGGAATACCTGTCATGCCGAGTTACTGGCTTGGTGGCGTTCGGCAGTTCTCACGCATGGCAGATGTTGAGTTCTCCTGAATCATCAGGAAGGGTTTTCTTTTAGTTTTGGTTCTTGCCACTAGAGAGTTCTCTCTGTAGGACATTTCTTTCTTCTCTGGCCCCCGATAGAGAGACAACCAACATAACTTTTTCTCTCATCATGGCCAACCTCACCAAACGCGACCTCGTCATTGCCATTAGTAACGAAACGGGTCTGATCCAGAGCGATGTCTTCAATGTCATCCAGAAGACGCTCGACCATATCACAGAGGCCCTAGCCAAAGGCGACGGAGTCGAGTTAAGGAATTTCGGCGTGTTCGAGGTGCGCCTCACCCGTTCCCGCGTGGGGAGGAATCCGAACCAACCCGATGTTGATGTGCCCATCCCCTCGCGTGCGACCGTGAAGTTCAAGTCAGGAAAAATCATGCGCCAGCGCGTGTTGCTTCGCACAGAAGAGCTCAAGAGCCAGCCGGCTCACAACGGGAACGCTGCGGGCTAAAGCCTGAGCGAGCCAGAACGCTTTTTCTCCCCCCAACCAAAAAAACTTAGCAGGTGCCTGAGTCTCCAAGGATCCGCCTTCAGGGCGTCACGCAGAACAATCTCAAGGGCATCGACCTCGATCTTCCCACAGGGTCGCTCATTGTCGTCACGGGTCCCAGCGGATCAGGCAAATCAAGCCTCGCCTTCGATACCATCTACGCGGAGGGACAGAGACGCTACGTCGAGACTTTCAGCCCCTACACGCGGCAGTTCCTTGACCGCATGGACAAGCCCCGCGCGACCTCCATCGAGGGAATTCCTCCGGCGATTGCCATCGAGCAGAGCAACAGCGTCAAGACCACCCGCTCGACGGTCGGTACGATCACAGAGATCAACGACTATTTGAAACTGCTGATGGCGCGCGCCGCCACGGCCTCCTGCCCCGGATGTGGACGTCCTGTCACTCCGGAGTCGCCCGAGTCAGTCACCTCATCGCTCATGGACTCCCTCTCGGGAAGGCGGATGCTCGTCACCTTTCCTGTCGCCACGCGATCGGAAGTATCGGAGGAAGAGACAGAGGCGCCACCCCTTCCCCGCTCACCGGCCGACTTCTTCACCTTCCTCCAAGAGCAGGGATATCTCCGGATCTGGATCGAGGGAAGCATCCATCGAACGGATGAGCCTACGCAACTGACCCACCTGCCCGCCGTCGTGCAGGTCATCCAGGATCGTCTGGCCATCACGCAGGAGGACCGCGGGCGCCTCACCGAGGCGATCGAAACCGCCCTGCGACTCGGCAAGGATCGGGTCACTCTGATTGATCCGGAAAGTGGTGAGCAGTTCCCTCACTCATCGGGCTGGCATTGCGCCCATTGCGATCTTGATATCCGGCCTCCGGTGCCGGGTCTCTTCAGCTTCAACAATCCCCTTGGCGCCTGTCCCGACTGCCGCGGTTTCGGCCGGGTGATCGGCCTCGACTATGACCGGGTCATGCCGGATCGTTCCCTGAGCATCGCCGGCGGTGTGGTGAAACCCTTCCAGAGTGGTCAGTCGCGCGAGTGTCAGCGAGATCTTCTGAAGGCCTGTGCCATGGCGGACATCGATGTGCATCTTCCCTTTGAGGAGCTGCCCGAGTCTGATCAGCGTTTCGTGATCGCAGGAGAAAAGGGTGCGGATCTCAGTAGCGAGGAACTCTGGCAAAACAGCCAGTGGTACGGGATCGACGGCTTCTTCAAGTGGATGGAGAAGCGAACCTACAAGATGCACATCCGCGTCTTCCTGAGCCGCTACCGCGCCTACACTCCCTGCACGACGTGCAAGGGGGGGCGCTTCCAACCTGAGACTCTGAACTTCCGTCTCCCCTTGCCCGGGAAGCCGATGACCCTGCCCGAAATCGCCGGGACACCGGTCTCACGCCTCTCTCCGCTGCTCAGCGAGCTCCCCATTGCGCCAGGCGATGCGGGGGCGACGATGCTTCTGGATCAAATCGTTTCCCGACTCGGCTACCTCGAGTCGGTCGGCCTGGGGTACCTCACGCTCGACCGTGCCACCAAGACGCTCTCCGGCGGAGAGATCGAGCGGGTAAATCTGACCACTTGCCTTGGGGCATCCTTGGTCAACACGCTCTTTGTGATGGATGAGCCGAGTGTCGGCCTGCATCAGCGTGATGTCGGCAAACTCCTCGAGATCATGCGCGCTCTGCGTGACAAGGGGAATACCCTCATCGTCGTCGAGCACGAGGAGGCCGTCATCCGCTCGGCGGACCATATCGTCGACCTGGGCCCAGGTCGCGGACAGGAAGGCGGTCACCTGATGTTCTCGGGTCCGCTCTCCGAACTTGCCTCCTCCAAGAAATCGCTCACTGCCGCCTACTTGCGCGGAGACAAAGTGATCGGGGTACCAAAGAAGCGGAAGAAACCGAAGCAGTGGATCGAGATCAAGGGGATCCGCCACCACAACATCGAGAAGCTCGATGTGAAGTTCCCGCTCGGAGTCTTCTGCTGCGTGACAGGTGTCTCCGGCTCTGGAAAAAGCTCACTGGTCCGCGATGTCCTTTACAGAAACCTCACCTCGGCAGCGGCCGAAGAGGGCGAGGCAGCCGGTCGCTGTCGCTCGATCAAGGGTGGAGATGAGCTTTCCGATGTGGTGATGGTCGACCAGTCTCCCCTCGCCCGCACTCCCCGATCCACCCCGGCTGTCTATCTCGGGGTCTTCGATGCGATCCGCGAACTCTTCGGCCTGGAGGACGAAGCGATCGAGGCCGGCATGAGCCCCTCTGCCTTCTCCTTTAACTCGGGACAAGGTCGCTGCGACCGTTGCTCGGGACTTGGCTTTGAGAAGGTCGAAATGCAGTTCCTGAGCGATCTTTTCCTCCGTTGCCCGGAGTGCGAGGGGAAGCGCTATCAGGAGCGTGTGCTGGCTATCCGTCACCGAGGCAAGTCGATCCACGATGTCCTGGAGATGACCTCCCGGGAGGCGATTGCCTTCTTCAAGGGGGGCTCCAAATCCGAAGCAATCTGCGCCCCTCTGCAACTCCTCTCCGATGTTGGCCTCGACTACCTGAAGCTAGGCCAACCCCTCAATGTCCTGAGCGGTGGTGAGTCGCAGAGGCTGAAGCTAGCCGCACGGCTTGCGGGTCACGAACCGGGAGGAGCCCTCCTCATCTTCGACGAGCCGACGACCGGTCTACACATCGACGACATCGCCATTCTGCTGAAGGCCTTCGAGCGTCTGGTATCCGAGGGGAACAGCATCATTGTCATCGAGCATAACCTTGACGTGATCAAGACCGCCGACTGGGTTATCGATATCGGTCCGGAAGCCGGTGACGAGGGGGGCAAGCTCGTCGTAAGCGGAACGCCTGAGGAGGTTGCGGCCGCCGAGGGCTCCCACACGGGACGCTATTTACGCGAAGTCCTGGCAGGAAGACCCCCTCTCCTTCTTGAAAAAGGCCTGGTCCGAAAGCAGACACCGGTTTCAAAATCGATCCAGATTCACGGAGCGCGCGAACACAATCTCAAGAACGTTTCCATCGATATCCCGCGTGACGAGATGATCGTCGTGACCGGACTCAGCGGTAGTGGCAAGTCGACGCTAGCGTTCGACATCCTCTTCGCCGAGGGACAGCGCCGGTTCCTGGACAGCATGTCTCCGTATGCCCGTCAGTTCGTCGAGCAACTCGAGAAGCCCGATGTCGACCGGATCGAAGGTCTACCCCCAAGCGTGGCGATCGAGCAGCGGATCACCCGGGGCGGAGGCAAATCGACCGTCGCCACCGTGACTGAGATCCACCAGTTCCTAAGACTCCTTTACTCAAAGCTTGGAACCCAGCATTGCCCCGATTGCAACGTTGCCGTCCAGAAGAGCTCACTCACCGCCGTGGCCACGGAGCTCGAGGCCATGGCGAAAGATTCCTCGGTTCAACTCTTTGCCAACCTGATCAGGGGCCGCAAGGGATACCACACCGAGGTCGCCCGCTGGGCGGGTGACCATGGATATTCGACTCTGTTAGTCGATGGGGAACTGGTCGAGGTGGAGGATTTTGAGCCACTGGAACGCTTTAAGGAACACAGCATCGACGTCCTGATCGGCACGATCGAGATGGGAGCAAAGAAAGGAATCCTCGATCTGGCTAAGCAAGCTCTTGAGATTGGCAAGGGAACCGCGAAAGCACGCCCAGTTCCAGTTCCAGTTCCTCTGGCTGAAAAATCATCCAAAGCGAAAGCAAAAACCATCAAGACGGCCAAGGCAGCCAAGCCGAAGGTGAGCAAGAAAATCGCTAAAGCCTCCTCCGAGGAATTCCGAATCCTCAGTTCGGAGATGAACTGCCCGGATTGCGGACGATCCTTTGAGGAACTCGATCCCAGGCTCTTCTCCTTCAACTCACCCCATGGATGGTGCGAGCATTGCCGGGGCTTCGGCGAGGTCTGGAGCGAGATCCCCAAGGCCAAGGACTTCGACTCCCAACTGGAGGCCGACTTGGCGGCGGAAAAATCCTTTGAAAACCGCGAGGAGGGCGAGACACGCCCCTGCCCCGTCTGCCAGGGTGACCGCCTCAATCCCGTGGCCTGTGCCGTGCGGATCAACGGGGAGAGCATCGCCGGTTTCTCCGCACGATCCTCCAACGATGCACTCACTCTCACGGGAAATTGGAACTTCAAGGGGCGCGATGAGATTGTCGCACGGGATATCCTTCCGGAGATTCGCCAGCGACTAGAGTTCCTGGGCCGCGTAGGCCTCGACTACCTGCAACTCCACCGCTCCGCCAAGACCCTCAGCGGCGGAGAATCGCAGCGCATCCGTCTCGCGGCCCAGCTTGGTTCAAATCTGCGCGGCGTCCTCTATGTCCTCGACGAACCCACGATCGGACTGCACCCCCGCGATAACGAGCGACTCCTGGACGCGCTCGGGGAACTCACCGCACAGGGCAATTCGTTGATCATCGTCGAACACGATGAGGAAACGATGCGCCGAGCCGATCGGATCATCGATCTCGGCCCCAAGGCAGGAAGCCACGGAGGGGAAATCATCGCCTTCGGCACCATGGATGAGGTGATGGCTAACGAGCGCTCCCTGACGGGAAAGTTCTTGCGCGAACCGCCCGTTCACCCGCTGCGCGGATCGCGCCGCTCGATGAAGGTTGTGCCCGCATGGCTCGAACTCAAGGGCGCCAAGCGTCACAACCTCGACAACGTCGACGTCAGCTTCCCACTTCAACGCCTCACCGCTATCAGCGGTATCAGCGGATCGGGTAAAAGCACCTTACTCAGAGGAGTGCTCCTTCCTGCCGTGGAGGAATCTCTGGTTCGTACCGGTCGACGGAAGAAGAATGGCCCGCAGTATTGGAAATCGATCAATGGGGTCCAGCACCTCTCGCAGGTGATCGAGGTCGACCAGTCTCCGATCGGCAAGACCTCCCGCTCGACCCCCGCCACCTACCTAAAGATCTTCGATGCCATCAGGACTCTCTACGCGGGGTTGCCGGACGCCCGGATGCGCGGATACTCGGGAAGCCGCTTCTCATTCAATAATCAGGGTGGGCGCTGCGACACCTGTGAGGGTCAGGGTGTCATCAAGCTGGAGATGAACTTCCTGCCCGCTTCCTACATGCCCTGTGAGGATTGCGGCGGAACCCGCTTCAACCGCCAGACCTTGGAAGTAAAGTACGACAGCAAGTCCATCGGAGATGTGCTCTCGATGACGGTCGAACAGGCCGCAGAGTTTTTTGCCGCCCATCCTAAGATCCGTAAGCCGTTGCAGCTTCTGGTCGAGACCGGCCTCGGTTATCTTAAGCTAGGACAGCCGAGCCCCACGCTCAGCGGCGGTGAGGCCCAGCGCATCAAGCTCGTTACTCAGCTAGCTCGCGGCGGAGGAGGCACGGAACGCCCCCGCATGGCAAAGCGTGGAGGCACACTCTATATTCTGGAAGAGCCGACGATCGGACTGCATGCCGCTGATGTGGAACTTCTCCAGACGGTACTCCATCGCCTTGTCGACGAGGGACACACCGTGATCGTCGTGGAGCATCATCTGGATCTCGTGGCCGAGGCCGACTACATCATCGATGTCGGTCCGGAGGCCGGCAACCGCGGTGGTCAGATCGTGGCGACCGGAACCCCCGAGGAGGTAGCCAAGAGCAAGACCAGCAGAACAGCTCCATTCCTTCGCGAGGTGCTTGGCAGGAAGAATCCTTAATCTTTTCCCGCAGAGGCGCAGAGGCGCAGAGGCAAAGAGTTACTGAATGATTAGGTTTGGTTTTTTAATTTCTCAGCGCCTCTGCTTTTGCTTGCCCGGCCGTTGCTGTGCCTCCGTTGCGGCTGCGCGAGATTTTCTGCCTCTTGCTTTTATAAGCTCTCCCACTTACAGATAGTTCGTGGCGGTGGACGACCGCTGGGAGCAATCCTGGAGGAAAGTCCGGACACCACAAGGCAGCATACCGTGTAGAACACGCGGGAGGCAGGGGCGAAAGCCCCGGTCGACGGAGAGTGTCACAGAGAAGATACCGCCCTGGTCGCAAGATTGGGGTAAGGGTGAAAAGGCGGGGTAAGAGCCCACCGCCCCGAGGGCAACCGAGGGGGCATGAAAAACCCTATGCGGTGCAAGACAGAACAGGGGAAGAGGCCGCCGGCTTCGAGGCTTCACCATCGGTGAAGCGGGACCCCGGGTAACGTCGCACCCGTCGCAAGACGGGCGGGGATCCCCGGTTCGCCGGAGATCCTTGAGAGAAATGGCCGTCCAAGCCGGGGTAACCCGGCCTGACAGAATCCGGCTTATAGCCGTCACAACTGGCGGGGGTGGGTCCGAAAAGGACTCACCCCCGTTTCTTTCAGGCACAGCGAGATTTAGCGTATAGATGCGTTGCTATTGCCTCTCTCACTCCCAGCATCACTGAGATTGTCCTGAAGGGCGCGCACTAGTTACAACCCAGGCTGAAGGGGTTTAAACTAAAGGCAAAACTTTTGCCACAAGATGCACAGAATGCACAGGTTCTAGGATTGTTCTTGAGCGACTCCCATAAGAGAAATAGGAGAGACCTTCACTCAATCTCACTTTGTGATTTTTGTGCCTTTTGTGGCTCTATCTTTTCTTCAGATGCTCTAACGTCGACCGAAGCCGAAGATCCGTCCGATCACGCCTTTCTTCTCACCTGTGGATTTCTGGCCGGACTGAGTGCCGCCAGAACCACCGCCGGTATCTGCACGACGCTGGCGTGGCTGGCCTCCGCTACGATACGAAGAGGAAGAGGAAGATGAGGAGCGAGGAGCTCTCACCTCACCCGGCTTGCGCGGCGGACGACGATCCCCGCCAGCACCCCTCTCCCGGGGAGGAGCAGGCGCCTTGTCATCGAATCCCTCGGCCTTCACGCGCGGGATCCCTCGGCGGGTAAAGCGCTCCAAGGCACGCAGGGCATCGTCGTCCTCCTTGGAGACGAAGCTGATTGCCTCGCCCACGGCCTTTGCGCGGCCGGTCCGGCCGATGCGGTGGACATAATCCTCGTGGTGCGGAGGGAAGTCGTAGTTCACCACATGGGTGATCCCATCGACGTCGATGCCGCGAGCAGCGATGTCGGTCGCTACTAGAACGCGGATCTTGCCCTCTTTGAATTCGTTGAGGGCACGCAGGCGCTGGTTCTGGGAGCGGTTGGAATGAATCGTGCCGGTGGTGATGCCCGATTGCTCAAGGCGCCGGGCGATACGATCGGCCCCATGCTTGGTCCGGGTGAAGACGAGCACCACATTGAGAGCCTTGTTCTGAAGCAGATGAAGAAGTAGTCCCGGTTTGAGATGCTGAGGGATCTCGTAAACCGACTGGGTGACTGTATCGGCGGGATTGGAGCGTCTTCCAATCTCCACTGTCTCGGGCTCCTGAAGAAACTCGCCTGTCAGCTTCTCGATCTCACGGGAGAGCGTGGCGGAGAAGAAGAGCGTCTGACGCTTGCGGGGCAGAAGCCTTACGATCTGGCGGATCGCCGGTACAAAACCCATGTCAAGCATTCGGTCGGCCTCGTCGAGCACCAGGAACTCGATGTGGGAGAAGGCTTTCTCCCTGCCGCGGATCAGGTCAAGAAGACGTCCTGGAGTGGCGACTACGAGATCGGCCCCCTGCTCGAGTGCCTTGATCTGAGGGCGCTCGCTGACGCCACCGAAGATCGTGGCCACCGTAAGCGGCATATGCTTGGCGTAGGCCCGGACATTCTCCTCAATCTGGACAACCAGTTCGCGGGTCGGGGCGATGATCAGGGCGCGGATGCCCTTGGAAGGAGAGGCGGCCAGCAGCGATAGGATCGGTAATGTGAAGGCTGCTGTCTTGCCGGTGCCGGTCTGGGCGATACCGATCAGATCCTTGCGCTGAAGCACGAAGGGAATCGCGGCGGCTTGGATCGGGGTAGGTTCCGTATAACCGGTCTCTTGGACGGCTTTGAGAATGGCGGCATCAAGGCCGAGCGAGCGAAAAGACATCCACGGAGCAAAGGGATAAAAACCCAAGCGGAAAAGCTTAAACGAGACGACTTCTTGAAAGCCCCGAGAAGACTACTGATTCTTAAACATCCCCATGGCCGATCGCTTGGCTTCATGGGCTATATCGTGCAACTGCTTGTATTCCAGAATTCCAAAAATCACAATCGCCACTACGATGGCGAATCCGAGGAGCACACAGTTGCGGCGATCTCGGCGATCCTGAGGGGTCTTGATCCCCAGAATGCGGGGACGGAGCACGGAAGTCTCCTCGAACTCCCGAAATCCAGGATCGATCATCCCTACTTTGCGGATAATTGGACCATCTTCCCGAGAGACATCGGGGGAAGATGCATTATCTGGAATCTGGTCACGAGAATCAGACATTACTCATTAAGCTCTTAAGCCTCCCCTTCCGGCTTGGCTAGCTCTTTTTTGTGAAACTCACGATTAGGAGAAGTGCCTAGAGATGTGGTGAGAGAGGTGTGACTAGAGTAGTACAGGAATCCCTCTGACGCCAACGAACCGCTTTCTGAAGCGAGCGAGTCTTATTGCTTGTACTTCCCTTTGGGTTCCAGTTTGCAAGCAGTCAGGACGATATCTCCGACTTTAACTTCCTTGAAATTCCCCTTAATGGCGACTTTTTGATCGACGGACAGATAGGGGTCCTGTGAGAGAATGCTCCCACTGCGGTCGCGATGCACAATGGTTGCCATGGAACCATCGGCCGACACTTGGATTTCTGAGTTTACAGGGATTGATCCGAAGAGAAACTCGGCCCGCACTGCGGGCAAATTCGCAGCGGGATCCTGCATAGTGACCACGAGCACCGTGTTCTCGCTACTTCCCTGACTGAGGGCGGAAATTCTACCTATCACCGTGATGCGCTGGCCGTTGTATTTTCCGATGGCCGCATCCGGATAATTTGCAAAATCCCCTGCGATGACACTCAGCGTCACCACACCATTGTCCGGAAGGGGCTGAAGGTAGGAAGCCGCATTCATCTTCGCAATTTTCGTGGTCGGGAAGTCCTGTGCGAGGAGAGGGACGCCCGCAAAGAGCAAGGAAGTCAGGACAAGTAGGATTCTGGGAGTAAAGAACATGAGCCGATCGATATCAGAGGAGTACAAAAACCGGAAAGCCTAAATCTTCACTCTTTGATCAATCCAAGGCGCTCCCAGCCGCTAAAGTTTCCATCTTTTAACCGGTTTCCATTTCCTGTTCAGTGAAGTCATGTCGTTCATCACCCTATTGCTCAGGCATCCTTATCTGCTCGTCGGCGTGGGTGGAGCCTTGGGATCGGTCGCCCGCGCGGGAATGACGGATCTCGTCACCCGCTGGATGGGCAACCAGTTTCCCTTCGGCACAGTGGTGGTGAATGTGATGGGAGCTATCCTGATGGGCCTGCTGGCCGGCTATGGCGAAACAGAACCGGGAAGATTGATCTTCTCGTCGGGGGCCCGCACCTTTCTCATGATCGGCGTCCTGGGTGGCTACACAACCTTCTCCTCCTTCAGCCTCCAGACGTTCCTACTCATGGAGCAGGGCAACTGGATCGGGGCATTCCTGAATGTCTTTCTCTCCGTGTTGCTCTGTGTGGGCGGCATCTGGCTGGGCTTCTCGGTCATCAGGGCCTGCCAATAAAAAACCACCTCAGCTGTCGGTGGTCATCGAGGGTTAGTTTGGAGTGGCTCGTCGCAAGACAATCAGACACGCTTCATCGTCGTGTCTGACCCTATTCCAAACAACTCGACTCGATCGGGAGTCACACTGACTGAGTTGCTTGTTGTCATGGCGGTGATCGCGGCCCTCCTGTCGCTTGCAGTTCCGACATGGGGAGCGATCACCCGCTCCCAGGCAAACAGCGCCGCAGTGAGTCTTGTTATGGGGACCCTGGAGCAGGCGCGTCTGGCGGCAGTCTCGGGCAAAAAAGAGGTCTGGGTGCTGTTCAAGAACGATGACACGCGGAAACAAGCATCCCTTCGCATCGTCACTCGCGAGGGAAAAGGAAGCACGGGCTCCGTCCCATTCACATCTATGGGCAGCTGGACCATGCTTCCCCGGGGGATCACATTCCAGGCTGGGGATAATACCATGATGGATCAGAGGCCACTGGTTGAGGTGATCGCTGCGGCAACGGGCACCGCAATAGCAGCCCCGGTTCCTCCTAATATCTCGGTAGGGGGGATGATGTTCCAACGCTCGGGAAGAATCGGCATTCCTCAACAGGGAGGCCCATCACTCTTACTGCGACTACAATCCCCCAAAGGTCCCTTGCCTGCTCCCATCGAGCTCTCCCGTGGCAGCGGGCGCGCCAGCTACAACTCCACGAGTCCCAAGCCATGAGAAGGAAGATCAGCTACTCGCCAGCTCATGCCTTCACGCTGGTAGAGATCCTGGTTGCCCTTGCTGTTTTTTCCATCACGGCATTTGCCCTTATTGGGTTATTCTCCGTAACTCACAAGACCGAACGCGACGCCAAGGAAGAGACGCAGGCAACCCTGATCGCCTCCGATATCATGGAGGGCCTTTCATTCGGAAATAATCCCTCTCTTCTCCATCTAGCCACAGCGATGAGCAATGGAGTTCCAGTCTGGGAAAGCATCGATGCCAAATCACCGACCAGTTACTGCATCGCCTACGACTCCTCGTGCGAACCGATTCGTAAAATCCCCGCCTCCGAGGCCACCAACCCCGTCCTCGAGCAGGGCGTCACCGCCCTCGCGTGGCTAACCCTGAGCTCGAAACGCTCCACTCCGGACATCGTGATTGCCGAGGTCCTGGTGGCCTCACCTCCCTCGGCTCCGGCATCGGGGCGAACCCTCCATCGTTTCACAAAACTTCTCGCGATACCGTGACTATGCGATCCGATGATCACATCAAAATAAGCGATTTGGGAAAACCCCTCAACCATGAGGGGTTCACCCTCATGGAGGTTCTTGTCTCCTCGGCGATCCTCGTAGTTCTGATTCTGCTTCTGCTAGGCATGGGAGATGGAGCATCCAAGGTATGGCGTGATGGGGAAGGAAGACGTGAGGCTCTCCGGGAACTTAGGGCCTCTCTTCAGATCATCACCGAGGATCTCCACTCCGCGGTCATCACCACCAATTCCGACTCACTCGACATCAGGAAGTCCGAGCAAGAGCGATCTCCGGGTCTCTTTTTTCTCGTGTCGCATCCAGCGGATCGAAGGCACTCCGAGATCAAGGGGGATCTCTGTGACGTGGGTTACTTTCTTGCCGCGGATCCCAAGGAACAAGGATGTACGAATCTCTACCGATTCCATGCCTCCGGGGAACCCGTATCCAAGGCAGTTGAGGAGGATTCCCTTCAAGACCTCTATGAGAAAGCCTCCCCAGAGAACGCCGCAACCACGGAACTGTTGGCGAGAAATATCGTTTTCTTTCAGATCCGTTCGCTTCCTGAACAAAGCACTCCTCCGGAGCTTCTGAAGGTGACGCTCTCCGCCATCAATACAAGGACCGCTCGTCTCATCGCCTCGGAACCCAAGGCAGGCGAGAGAAACAGCCGCCTTCTGAGGGAAGGGTTGCAACGATCAACGGCCATCATTCACCTTCCCCCCTATCGCGAGGGCGTGTCCCTGCCATGACGAAGTCGCGATCCGGGTTAGAGTCCCGACAAAAAGAGAACGGGTCAGCTATCATCGCTGTCCTCAGCCTGATCGGCCTGCTCACACTCCTGCTTGTCTGCCTTCTCCAAAGTGTTCGGATCGAGCGAACAAGTAGCGCGGCCTGCTCGGCGGAGGAACAGGCGCAACTGAGTGCCGAGTCCGGCATTGCCTCGGCAAGTGAGCTCTTGCTGATCGCGACATCGAATCGTCCGGCCTATCTGGTCGGCCTACCCCTACCGAGTGAGGAGGGAGAAGATCCTCAAGAAGGTATCACCCCACCTCTCCTTCTGGGCGCATCCAATCTCACGAACAGCACCGAGATTCTACCCCTCTTTTCCTTCGACCTCTCCAAAGCGGCGCTCTTCCCAAAACTCACCAAGAACACCTTGAAATCCCTGCTTGATGAGCGGCTTTCCACCAACCCTTCCGTGGCAGTCGACCTGAATGATCCCTCATTAGTCGTAAGCTCCCTCGACACGAACAATGAGAATAGCTCAAAAGGGACGAATGACCCTGCACCGAGGGGGTCGGGGATGATCGCTTCCGATGGCGTGTATCCGGCTCTCTGGCAATCCCTTCATGACAGCGATGGGAAAACCGTCGGACGCTATGCCTTCATCATGACCGACGAGTCGGCCCGTTTGAATCCGGCCCTTCACCTCGGCAATCCACGCACGGATCCCAAGGACTGGGATCATGGTCCAGGTGATCTGCCACTGGCGGACGGGAGCACTCTCTTGCCAACCATCGAGGAAGCCGCCCATCTTCACGGAATCGCGAGTAATCTCCCGACAGCGGGAAGCTTCGAGGCCGCATTTCAGGACTCTCGGGAGTACGGGGAAAAACGCTCACTGCTAACCCGCGATCCTTGCAAAACGCCGGATCTCATCCCCGCAACACTTCCGGAGGGCGGATTGCCAAAATACAACCTCAACGATCTGGCCACAAACCCGGCTTGGGGCGCCACACCCTACGATCGCGCGACCAATATCGCCCGTATCATCGACAAGAACCTTCCGAAGTTCAAACAACGCGATCCCTCATTGGCCAAGAAAGGAAGTGACCCGTTCCTCTACCTGACACGATTGGCCTGTAGCATCGTCGATTACATTTCCACGGCACCAGGATCCACGGGGCCTCTGGGAGGCGAGCCATCGGGCAGGGATCTCGTCCCCTATGTGACGCAGATTGCCGAGAAATGCACGCGCACCGCCTACCTGACAAATAGCACTGCCAACATGACCTCAATCGAGAGCCAGTTCTTTGTCGAGATCTGGAACCCCACAACAAGCCTCGTGAGAGGAGGCATTCCCCGTCTAGTGATCGGGAACAGGGCTTATGTGGCCTTTGGAACCGGTGTGGAGACACCTTTCAGGAAATATGATGAAACGGCTTCCTCAACCAGAGATCTGCGTCCGAATGAATTCACCGTGGTGGCATTCCAGCCTGAATCCCAGACTTGGAACTCACCCACCCCTCCAAGCACCAACGAACCCAGCTGGAAAGAGGGGCCGACTGGCAACGAAAACAATGCCCCTGAATACTTCGAGTTTTACTGGAACCAGAAGCTTGTCGATATGACCCGCCGTTCTACGAATGAATCCAAGAAGGAACAGGGCGGACTGAAGCACAATGCACAGCAACTGCTCAACTCCCAGCCTCGGTGGCAATGCCTCACGGTTCCCACCTACTCAGGCAAAGAAACCGAACCGGACGAATCCTCCGAGGCGCTGGATCCAGGAAAATACCGCTTTGTCGGAGATCCCCGCGCCACCTTTCTGACCTCCTACACGTGGGTTCCGATCGCGACCTATCAGGAGAACACCCTCTGGAACGGCATTGTTCCGGGTGGCGTACTCAACAAAGGCATGATTCTGGATCCCAAGAATACTTGGAAAAGCCGCGACTGGATCCCGGAGAATCCCGTGATCGGGAATCGTCCCGCCACTGCCGAGCAGATGCCTCATCAGATCCCCTCCTCCTACCGTGAGGGAATCGATGACAAGACAGCCCCCGATGTCATGCGAAAGGGAGCCATGGTTTCCCTTGCGGAATTGGGGAATATCTTTGAACCGGCCCAGGTAGATGATCAGGGCTCGGCCGTGAACGCCAGTCAGGCCGGTATCTTAACCTGTAGTGGTGGTGGGAGGACTCTCCGAATCGGGCAACCGGAGTTCCAGTTTGCGGGAACCAACAACTGGGATGTTCCCGGCAAACGAGCCATCGAACTCCTCGCCCTCTTCACCCTAGCGGACAAGGGACGCCGCCCCCCTTCCAGAGATACTTCGGCAGATACCAACCAACTGGGCACGAATACCGGAATTCCCGCTCGTATCAATGTCAACACCGCCTCTCACGCTGTGCTCACTTCCCTTTTCTACGGAGTCGGAGTCACCTCGGATCAACGCTCTACGAATTCACGCATTAGCGCCAACAAGGCGGATGATCTGGCCTCCGTTGTGGAAACAAACCGCCCCTACCAGAAACTCTCCGATCTTTACCCTCTCACAACCAATCTCGTCAACGCGGATACCTACACACCTTTTCTGCAAAGGAATATCCCCGGCAGTTCGCCTCCTGCAGCAGCCGTTTTTGACCGTGCCAGGGAAGAGGCCTTCGGCAAGATCATCGGTCACTGCATCCTGCAAACCCGCGTCTTCCATCTGTACGTCATCGGCGAAGCTCTCGATCAGCATGGCAAAACCAGGGGACGCGCACTGATGGAGGGACTTCTCCGGCTGGAACCTGATGCCACAGGCCGACTCATCCCTTCCGTGCATGACGTGCAGTGGCGCTGAGTTCGTGCATTCCTAGGCTATACATTCCGAGTCCACGCATCCCTTTTCTCAGTTATGACGACACTCACTGCATTTCTCTTGCTGGCTCAGACAATAC
>JAPJNA010000037.1 GCA_026461395.1 Chthoniobacterales bacterium
CCTTTTACCTCCCTCCGCCCCTCGACCTTCGACCTTCGACCCCATCTCCAATCTCCCATCTCCCATCTCCCATAAAGAATTGGTCGGGGCGACAGGATTCGAACCTGCGACTTCTTGGTCCCAAACCAAGCGCTCTACCAAGCTGAGCTACGCCCCGGAGGTGGAATATCCTACTCTCATTGGTTCAGAATGTGCAAGTAGCGTCTAGAGCACCTCCGATAAAACGGTCTTTAAGCGGACTTCAGTAATGCGATCAAGGGATCCAACGGAACGCTGACCACGGCGGAGGCACGGTCGCTCACGGCAAATGGAAGAATCAGCTCACGGCCATGAAGGAGAGAACCACAACTATAGACGACATTGGGGACATATCCCTCACGCTCCGCCCCCACGGGAGAGAGCAGTGGCTCACGAAGACGCCCGATGACCTTCGTAGGATCGTTCAGGTCGAGCAGGGCGGCACCGATGCAGTATTTCCTCATGGGCCCTACTCCGTGGGTGATAACAAGCCAGCCGGCCTCCGTCTCGAGAGGCGATCCGCAATTGCCGATCTTCACAGACTCCCACATTTCCGAAGGGCGCAGGATCACCTGCGGATCACTCCAGTAATGGGGGCTATCCGAGAACATGATGAAGAGGTTCTCATCGTCCTGGCGTGAGAGCATGGCGTAACGCCCGTTGATACGACGGGGGAAAAGTGCCATCCCCTTGTTCTGCACGGCACTCCCGTTAAGCGTCAGGATGCGGAAGTGCAGGAAATCCTTGGTTTCGATGAGCTGTGGCAGAATGGATCGTCCGTTATAAGCCGTGTATGTCGCATAATACATGACCGAACCATCATCCTCGATGAACCGGACGAACCGCGCATCCTCAATCCCGGAGGATTCACTAGACGAAACCGGAAAGATGATCCGTTCACTCATTGCGAGCTTGTCCGAAAAACAGAGTTCGTAATTGGAATCGGCCAACCATTGGATGCAGTCGAGCGTCCGGTCGAGGTCGCGAGTCGGGGGCTGGGTTTGAACGCGCACGGCATCCACCCTTGCGTTCAGATCATGACGCGTGAAGTTTTCTGAGAGCTGACCCATCACCGCGGCGGCATGGCTTTTCTGCAGAACGTCTCCATCATGACATTCATCGAAACCCATCTCTGCCAGCTTGATAGTGAAACGTTTCTTGTAGTAGCTGGGATTAGGCAGGACTTCGGGAACCGTAACGAATCGGGAGACGGGATCTAGGGCAATCGCTCCATCACTAGCGATAATTCCTGATCGAAATTCAATGGAGGAGATGTGACCCTCTCCCGTCGCTCGAAGGCTCATAATGAAGCGAAGTCCACCTTCTGGGACTCCGCTTTGATCAGGATGAGGAACGATGGAGGGGTTGAAGATGGCCGCAGATTCAAGTGCATATTCTCCCGAAAAGAGCGCCCCAATAAGCAACTGACGCTCACGGGAAAGCTGCCGCTGCGTGAAGACATGGTGACTCACCTTTCCAAAGTGCCCGCCGAGCAATGACTCAATATCGAAATGGCGTGAGTCGAACTCACTCAGGACGGATTCCAGTTCGCGTCCGACCTCCTCATCACTCAGGGCAAGAGCGCGACCTATAATGGTGGTGATCCGATGTGGATCCTCGGGAATAAAGGGGCGGATAATAACGCGTGCACTATCGGGTAGAAGCACCACCTCATGGCGTCGAAGATTAATGGAGTTCATCATGCGGAGACAGGTTGGAGCGGGGTGAGGGGCGTGAGAGGGGTGATATATTCAGCTGATTTCATTTCTGCGAGCGAGAGGTGGAAGGCTAGCGAGGATTCTGCCCCCTGGTTTTCACTCACCCTGTCGTGATGGAGCCCGTCACTGCATCCGCCCGTGCTGAAATCGTAGAGAGGGAGGCCCAGGTCATTACGTCCCAGGAACCACTCGAAGCAACGCCTTGCCTCCGGTGACCAGATGACCTCCCCGGTCACCCGGAATGCCTCGCAGGAAGCCGACACCATCGCAAGAGCCTCCAGAGGCTGCTGGTCGAAATCTGCTCGCTCACCATCGCGCGGGTAGAATCCATTGCTACCGATGGGACGGAAGCATCCACGCTGAGTTGTCTGGATCGAGGCCAGCCAGCGAAGGGACTTGAGTCCGATGGCGAGTGCTTCTTCATGGTTCATAGAATCGCCGCTGAGGATCATCGCCTGCGAAAAGCGGGCATTATCATAGGTGAGACTCGCCTCAAACCAGGGCCAGTCCTCGGATGAATATTCCTTCCACAGCGTGATGAGCCTCTCCACGAGGACTTCGCGCAGGAGGCTCGTTTTTTCCTCGTTCGGAAAACGGCGCTGATACTCGTGAATGCCCAGGAGGGCAAAATTCCAAGCTCTGGGTGAAGTGAATTCTTCAACAGCAGCAAGCCCGAGTTCAAAGATCTGGGCGGCCAGCTTCCGATGACCCTCATTCCGCGAACGTCCCACGCCCGAGCCAAGACCCCACAAGGCCCGCCCATGGCTGTCTTCGCTACCGGCGTCCTCAAGCCACTGGCGCCCGTGACTCATAAAATTACGGAAGCGTCCGCTCTTCCGATCAAGAGCCGCAGCCAGAAAAGCAAGGTAGCAGGTGGACTGGGCGGCCAGATTCTCCATGGGAGGCTGGGCGCCGATCTCATCGAGCAGATTGCAGAGTATGTAGGCCCGCGCATTGTCATCTGTGCAATAGCCCTCGTGAAAGTTGGGCACATTGAATATGGCGTGCTGGAAGATCCCCGTGCCGTCACTCATGCGGATGATGTGGTCGAGCCTCAAGGGAGGAAGCTCCAGAGGGCGACTGGCAAGCGTCCAGCCTGCAAAAGCCGCACGCGGAGCACTCCTTCGATCGAAGTCGACTGCAACTTGAGGATCATGCCGTCGATCGCGTCGGGCCTCCTCAAAGGTTTGAAGATAGCGCTTGGCGACAGTCGGCCAGATCATTTCTCGCCCCATGGCATAGGCATTTCTGCGGATCTTTTCCATACGCACGGTGTCGTCGAGCAAGCCGCACACTCCCTCTGCGATGGCCTGGGGATCATAGAACGGAACCAGGACGCCACGTCCATCCGCAAGCAATTCCTGCGCATGCCAATAGGGAGTGGAGACAATGGCCTTTCCTGCCCCGATCACATAGGAGAGGGTGCCCGAGGTCACCTGCGCCTCGTTCGGATAGGGTGTAAGATAGATATCTGTCGCACCCACGAACTCCTTCAAGTCATCCGATGAGACAAAGCGGTTGTAAAAGATCACATGCTCCTTGACGCCGCGCTCTTGGACTAATCTTTCCAGACTCAATCTATAACGCTCCCCCTCACTAGCCATGAGGTGCGGATGCGTGGCACCAAGCACCAGATACACGACATTCGGATGCCTTCGGACGATCTCCGGCAGGGCCTCGATCGCGTGCTCAATTCCCTTTCCCGGCCCTATGAGACCGAAGGTAAGAAGCACCTGGCGTCCTTCCACACCGAACTGTTCCTTGCAGAGTCTCGATTCCACAAAATCGAGATCAGGGATGCCGTGTGGAATGACATCCACCTTCTCATCGGAGACCCCGTAGGTTTCCTTCAGGATCTCCCGCCCCTTGCAGGACATCACGACGAGACGACTGCTACGCGACAGCAACGCATCCATCACCCTGCGTTGCGCAGCATCGGGATCGCTGAGGATCGTATGAAGGGTCGTGACCACCGGCATCCGAACCTCCTTCAGCAAGGCCAGTAGGTGGCCGCCAGCAGCCCCCCCATAGATGCCGAACTCATGCTGTACGCAGAGCAGGTCGGTATTGTTGAAGTTCAGGAGATCTGCCATCCGCCGGTAGGAGCCCAAATCCTTCTCCGAGATCTCAAAGCGCACGCGCGGTGGGTAGGCGTAGCCTTCAGGGCGGTCATTGACTGCCCCGACAAAGCAATCCCAACCTGGGACAATCGACGCGACTGACTCGCACAGATCGTGCGTGAACGTTGCAATTCCGCACAGCCTCGGCAAATAATCACCAAGGAAAGCAATCCGCAACGGGGCAATAGAATCTCTCAAACCAAATTCACCTTAACCCCGTCAGACCACCACACAAGAAGCGTCCCATGACTGCTGTTTAAATAAGCAAAAGAACTAGATAGGAGAGGGGAGATGGGGTCGAGGGGAGATGGGAGATGGGCAGTCAAAAGTGCGAAGGTACGAAGGTGTAAGGTGGGAAGGTGCGAAGGTCGAGAACCAAGGCTCTGGGAAGAGCCGCGGAAGACTACTGTAAGTAGCCCCGTAAGGGCGGCACGGCTTGCCGGGCGGCAAGTGCCGTCAATC
>JAPJNA010000038.1 GCA_026461395.1 Chthoniobacterales bacterium
CCTGAGAGCTTCTTTTCGGGAAAAAGATGATCGCCGAGCCAGCTCTTCATTCCGGAGACGAATCCCTTAGTTTCGTAGGAGCGCGAGCCATATTCGCGTGAACCGGAATAATCCTTAATCGCGAAGGCCTTGTCATAGGGGCTACCCTTCGCGTTGAACACCTTCCCCTGAAAGGTGCTTTGCCTGCTACGGTCAGGATGCATCATGCGGTCCAGCATCCCCTGCTCCTTGGGCACTTCATCGGGGACGGCGCTTACGGTTGCGGAAGAAAAAACTATCAAAACGCTCCCGGCGATCAGAAGTGTGACCAGACGAGATAGGGAAAACATCGTGTAATCGTAGGAGCGGAGCACAAAGCTTGCAAGATGGCTTGAAGAATCGCTGATAAGCACCGCGCAGAGAGTAACCGAAAGGACGCCCACAATAAAAAAAAGCCGCCACGGATTGCTCCGGGCGGCTTTTTTATAAGGACTAATGAATTATTAGTGGGACTACAACACCTCGCGTTTAGCGAGAGTACAACTCAACGACGAGCTGCTCGTTCACAACAGGATTGATCTCCTCGCGGGTCGGGATACGGACCATCTTGCCGCTCAGGGCTTCCTTGTCGACAAGCAGCCAATCCGGCGGCTCGACGATCTGGGTCTGCTCTAGGCCGCGCAGGGCGAGGCGCTTAGAACCATCCTTGGGACGTACGGAAATAGCATCACCGATCTTGATAGTGGCGGATGAAATGTCGCACTTACGGCCATTCACGGCAACGTGGCCGTGAGAAACCATCTGGCGTGCTGCCGAACGGGTCTTAGCGAAGCCCATGCGGTAGACGATATTGTCGAGGCGCCTCTCGAGGAGCTGGAGGAGGATAAGGCCGGTGATGCCACGGGTCTTCAGAGCGGTCTCAAAGTAGCGGCGAAACTGGCGCTCAAGCACACCATACTGGAAGCGGAGTTTCTGCTTCTCGGCGAGTGCGGTGCCGTACTCGGAAATCTTGCGGCGTGAGCCCTTCGGGCCGTGCATGCCGGGAGGATAGGGCTTGTGCTCGAAAGCACGAGCGGATCCGGCTAGAAGAACGCCGTAACGGCGACTGACTTTGGTTTTGGGTCCAGTGTAACGGGCCATGGTATTTTAAAAAGCTGAAGGCTAAGGGCTAAATGCTGAGGGCTGAGGGCTGAAGGAATATTAAACGCGGCGCTGTTTCGGAGGACGGCATCCGTTATGAGGAACAGGTGTCACGTCCTGGATGATGGAGATCTCAAGTCCGATAGCCTGCATGGCGCGGACTGCCGATTCACGACCGGAGCCAGGCCCCTTGACGCGAACCTCGACCTCCTTGAGGCCGTGGCCCATAGCCTGACGACAGGCGTCCTGAGCGACCATCTGGGCGGCATAAGCTGTGCTCTTGCGGGATCCCTTGAAGCCCATCTTGCCGGCGCTGGACCATCCGAGAACGGCACCGCGCATGTCGGTGACGCTGACGATGGTATTGTTGAAAGTAGCCTGAACGTGGGCGATCCCATGGGTGATGTTCTTGCTACCCTTGGCCTTGACGATCTTGGGCGGCTCGATCGGGTCATCGAGATTGAAACTGATGGCTGCGGCCGGAGCGGCTTCCTCAACTTTCTTCTCCTTGCTCTTCTTTACCTTAGGCTTCTCGGCCTTGGCGGGAGCAGCAGTCTCGGCGGTAGCTACTGGAGTTGAAGCCTCAACGGCAATCTCAACGGCAGTCTCTGGAGCGGACTCGGAAGGATGATGGGCTTTGGTCTCTTCGCTACGGGCAGCGTCTTGGGAGAGGCCTTCGGATTCTTTGTTTTCTTCGGACATGAAATTGTTGACGTACTAGTAAGTGCTATGGGTGTGACGGATTATTCCTTAGCCCGGGAGACGCCGACGGTCTTGCGGGGCCCCTTGCGTGTGCGGGCATTGGTCTGGGTGCGCTGACCGCGGACAGGAAGTCCGCGACGATGGCGGACACCACGGTAGCAGTTGATCGCTTGTAGGCGCTTGAGGTTACCCTGAATCTCTCGGCGAAGATCGCCCTCGATGACAACCCCTTGGCCGGAAATTGCGGAAATGATACCTCCAATCTGCTCGGGAGAAAGCTCCTTGGCGCGGATGTCAGGATTGATGTTGGCCTGTTCGAGGATGCGCTTGGCAGTCTTAGGCCCGATGCCGTAAATGTAAACGAGCGAGGCTTCGACGCGCTTGTCGCCGGGGATTTCTACGCCGAGGAGTCTTGGCATGGTATTGGTCTATTGAGTTGGGTGCAGGGAATGAGTGATGTCTGAACGTCTCGCGTCAGCCCTGGCGCTGCTTGTGACGGGGATTCTTGCAAACCACGCGCACCACGTTGTTGCGGCGGACGATCTTGCAGGTTTCGCAAAGGCGTTTGATGGAAGCTCGGACTTTCATGCTTGAAAACAGCGACGCGGTTGGCGTCGGTTGTGTCGGTTTATTGGCTTAGGCTGGGTGATGACTGCGGGAGTCGCTGGATGATTGTTCCCTGATTCAGATCGTAGGGGGAAACGCTGATCACTACATGGTGCCCGAGAGCGATGCGCGTGAACTTCAAACGCAACCGACCGGATACCGTAGCTACCATTCTCCTGCCCCCGGCTAACTCCACTCGGAAGCGTGCCATGGACAGTCTCTCTACGACTAGGGCCTGGTGTTTTAAGCTATCAGGGGTAGGCATGTCAACACTTCAGGTTCATTTTCTGTCACTAATACAGTATGCTCGAAATGGGAGGAGGGCTTGCCATCGGAGGTCACCACGGTCCATCCGTCATCCAGAATACGCACGCCCTCGGCCCCGAGATTGATCATGGGTTCTATGGCAAGGGTCATGCCGGGTTTGAGTTTCGGACCAGAGCCTTTTTTGCCGTAGTTCGGGATCTGCGGTTCCTCGTGCAGCTTGCGGCCGACGCCATGTCCCACAAATTCCCTGACAACGCCGAACCCTTGCCTGAGAGCCTCTGTCTCGATGTAGTTCGAGAGATCGCCCAACCTGCGACCAGCCACGGCGAAGGGAATCGCCCCCTCAAGAATGCGCTTGGTAGCGGTGACGAGTCGCTCGGTTTCCGGATCGATAGCGCCGCACGCAACAGTCGTTGCGGTGTCACCGATCCAGCCGTCCAGAACGACTCCGGTATCGATTTTTACAATATCACCGTAGGCAAGGCGTCGCTCACCTCCAATACCGTGCACTACTTCCTCGTTGATCGAGATGCAGGTCTGGCCAGGAAATTTGCGGTAGCCGAGGAAAGCGCTGCGGCCTCCAAGTTCCGCCATGTATTCCCCCGCCTTCCTGTCGATCTCGCCGGTAGTCATACCGGGCGCGACAAGTTTTGCAAGGCGGTCCAGCACGATCGCAGCCACACGGCCTGCAGCGCGCATCTTGTCAATCTCGGCCGGTGTCTTGATGGGAATGGGCATGGGAGAGAAGGGATGAATTAGGAATGATGAATGATGAAAGCGGAGAGAAGGGAGAGCGCCGCATCGCGGATCAACGCCCCGTCAGCTGGAATTCTTTTTTGATACCTCATACTTCAACCCTCATCCTTTTGATCGACTACCAGCGCCGATAGTCTTGCGAAGATCTCATCACTCCCCTCCCCTGCATCAATGCGGTGTAGGAGATTGGGTGATGTCTTTTCGTAGTATCCGACAACGGGTAGCGTGAGATCACGATAAACTTCCAGGCGCTGATCGAGGGCTGCCTCCGTATCGTCATTTCGGCGAACAAGCAAAGCGCCGCAACGAGGACATGGCGAGCCCTCTTGGTTGCCGTGCAGCGACATGCTGAATGTGGCGCCGCATTTCAGACAGGAAATCCGCTCCAGAATCCGACGCCGGATCAACTCGTCCGGCAATTCCAGCAACACGATGAGATCTAGTCCGGCTCTAAGTTCAGCAAGTGAGGAGTCGAGATATTCCGCCTGTCCCACGGTACGGGGAAAACCATCGAAGATAAACCTAGGGCCATTCTCCTTCATCCATGCTGTCACGATCCGGACCGCAAGCTCATCTGGAACAAGCAGTCCCTTGCTAGTCCATCCGTCGGCTTCCTGCCCGAGAGGAGTGCCTCGTGAGCACTCTGACCGGAGTAGCGCTCCCGTAGAAACATGGGGAATGAGAAAACAATCGGCAAGCCGGTCTGCCTGGGTCCCCTTCCCCGATGCTGGCGGACCGAGCAGCACGATCCGATGGTTCACCGGATTCACCGAAACAGGGTTAACGGTAGGTGGTGAGATAGGCGGCTAGTCCGGCAATCACGAACAAGCCGATGGCAGCGATGATCTTGACCACGGTAGAGTCGCTAATGGCAGATCCGCTCACCGAAGGACGCGGAGCGCTTCGACCACGGATCTTTCCCTTGCGGAGAAACCCGTCGTAATGACGCTGCAGCAGGAATGTCTCGACCTGCCTCATGGTATCCAGTGTGACACCGACAATAATGAGCAGTCCTGTGCCTCCGAAGAACTGAGCTGCCATGTAGGGGACATTGAGGGCACGACTGAGGAGTTGTGGAAGGATGGCAACTACCACTAGGAAGAGAGCTCCGGCAAAGGTCAGGCGACTCATCGTGTAGTCCAGGAAGTCGGCTGTCGGCTTGCCGGGACGGACTCCCGGAATGAATCCACCATATTTCTTCAGGTCGTCAGCGATCTGGGCTGGCTGGAACTGCGTAGCAACCCAGAAATAGCTGAAGCTGAAAATCAGGACGGCGTAGAGGAGGTAGTGAAGCCACCCGTTGGTCAGAAGATTCGCTATCTCAACGGCCCAAGGCCTGTTGCCAAAGGCCATGGTCATGATGGTCGAGGGGAACATCAGGATCGCCTGGGCAAAGATGATGGGCATCACGCCGGCATAGTTGACCTTGAGAGGCATGTACTGGGTCTGGCCGCCATAGACTTTCCTTCCTACAACGCGCTTGGCGTACTGAACGCTGATGCGCCTGGTCGCCTGAGTAATCGCAATGACAGAGGCGATCACGAGGAAAAGGAATGCGCAGAGGATCACAAGCACAACAGGACTCACTTGACTTGCCTCACCACCACTCGGCACAAAGGTTCTCCAAGCCTGCACCAGACCGGCTGGCAACTGGGCTAGGATACCGATTGTGATGATCACAGAGATGCCGTTGCCGATACCACGTTCGGTAATCTGGTCTCCAATCCACATCAGGAAGAGAGTTCCAGCGGTCATGATCAGCACCGTCAGCAGACGGAACAGAATGCCGGGATCCGATACAAGGGGGACGCCCAGGCGTGCAATTGTCTCCGAGATACCGGGCAAGAAGGGATTCGACTGGGGGCTCTCAAAGGAAAGGGCGAGGAGATAACCTTGGAAAATACAAAGAGCGATGGTCGCATACCGAGTGTACTGGGCAATCTTCTGACGCCCCCCATCCTCACGGGCCAGACGGCCGAGCTTCGGAATCACTGCCCCAAGCAGCTGGAGCATGATCGAGGCGCTGATGTAGGGCATGATCCCGAGTGAGAAAATCGCGCAGTTCCCGAGAGCGCCTCCGGAGAAAAGATTAAAGAGTGCTGCTGCACCGCCGCCAGCGCTGTGATCGGCTACATTCTGAAACCACTCACGCAGGACCTGGGCATTGACGCCTGGGGTCGTGATCGCGGCACCGACACGCATGATGACGATCATCCCAAGCGTGAAGAGGACACGCTGTCTCAGCTCGGGAATCTTGAAGATATTAGCGAACGCGGAGATCATACTTGCACTCGGTGGTTAACGGCCTTTGTTACTTCACTGTAACGTTAGCGCGCCCTATAGATTATTAATCAGGAAGCCTTGACTGCTTTTCTCGGAGCCGCCTTCAGGATAGCCCTGCTGGCGATCTTGGTCTGACGCTCACGGATAACAAGCGAACCTCCGGCAGCCTCAAGCTTCTCTTTGGCGGCTGCACTTGATTTGTCCACCTCAACGGTGAACTTCTTGGTGATTGTTCCGCGGGCAAGCAACTTGATACCGTCATTACTTCCATGAACGAGTCGAAGGGAGCGGAGTGCTGCCTCGTCGATCTTAGCGCCGGACTCAAAACGCTCTTCGAGAGTATCGAGGTTCACGACGGCATAAACGGGCTTGAAATCAAAGTTGTTGAAACCGCGCTTGGGCAGTCGACGGATGAGGGGCATCTGGCCACCCTCGAATCCGAGACGGACGCTGCCGCCAGAACGGGCTTTCTGGCCCTTGTGGCCGCGACCAGAGGTCTTTCCGTGACCGGAGCTTTCGCCGATACCGAGACGCTTCTTGCGGTGCTTGGCACCTGGGCGGGGAGCGAGATTATGAAGTCGCATGGTTGTCATTCGAGAATAATGGTTGGGCTTGGGGCTTGAGTTAGGCTTGAGCTGCTATGATTACCTGTTTTCCCACTGCTTGCCTTAAGCAGCAACTGGAACCGCTGCTTCCGGTGTGTGCACCTTCTTACCACGCAGTTTCATGATTTCGCTGCGGGGACGTAGGCTGGTAAGGGCGGCAAGGGTTGCCTTGACCACGTTGGAGTGATTGCTCGATCCGAGTGACTTGGCAAGGACATCGCGGACACCAACTGCCTCAAGGACGGCGCGCACACCACCTCCGGCGATGACACCAGTACCGGGGGATGCAGGTTTGAGAAGGACGCGACCACCTCCGAACTCACCGAATGTTTCGTGAGGAATCGTCGTTCCCTGGATAGAAACGGGAACCATGGCTTTGCGGGCGGCGTCGGATCCTTTGCGGATGGCTTCACTGACCTCATTAGCCTTGCCGAATCCAATACCGACTCGACCCTTCATATCACCAGTGACAATGAGAGCACTGAAACTAAAACGGCGACCACCCTTGACGACTTTAGCGCAACGGTTGATGAAAACGACCTTCTCGATCGTGTCCTTGGGTGTGTCGTCTGCGGGCTTGTCGCGGCGTGGTCCGCGTTTGGGGCGTTTGTCATCCATAGAAATATTAGAACTGGAGTCCACCCTCACGGGCTGCCTCGGCGAGGGCCTTCACCTTGCCATGATACATGAAACCACCGCGGTCGAAGACGACCTTCTCAATCTTCTTGGCAAGACCGCGCTCGGCGATAAGTTTTCCAACCTTGATGGCGGTCGCCACATTGGCGCGGGATGAGGCATCCTTGGTGAAGGATTCCTCAGTGGTGTTGACGCTGGCCAGTGTATTCCCCGCGAGATCGTCGATGACCTGAGCGGTGATATGTTGGCCGGAGAAGTGAATCGCAAGGCGGGGCCTCTCGGCGGTGCCGGAGACTTTCTTGCGGAGGCGTACGTGACGCAGTTTGCGGGAATTTGTGGCGGACATGGAATAATGATCCTTGGATTACTGAACAGTCTTGCCTTCTTTACGGCGGACAACTTCGTCGGAATAACGAATGCCTTTGCCCTTATAGGGCTCAGGAGGATAGTACGCACGGATATCGGCAGCCACTTGGCCGACGAGATGCTTGTCGATTCCCTCGATGGAAATCTTGGTGTTGTCAGTAACAGCAATCTTGATTTCGTTGGGGATCTGGAAGAGGACGGGATGGGAGTAGCCGATCGAGAGATCCAGCTTGTCTCCCTTGACGGCGGCACGAAATCCGACACCCTGAATCTCCAGATCGCGACGGAAGCCACTGCTGACGCCGCTAACCATGTTATTGATGAGAGCGCGGGAAAGTCCATGCAGGGCACGAACCTCACGATGCTCATTGGCGCGAGAGACGGTGATCACGGATCCCTCGGTTGAAATGGTGATGCCCTTGGGAAGCTCCCAGGAGAGCTTGCCTTTGGGACCCTCGACGGTGACCTGGTTTCCGTCTGCAACGGAGACCATGACTTTGTCAGGGAGAGTGATGGGTGTTTTACCGATACGGGACATGGCAGGAAATAGGTTACCGGGTTACCAGATGTAGGCGAGAAGTTCTCCACCGACTTTCTGCTTGCGGGCCTCATGACCCGAGATGACTCCGCGTGATGTGGAGATAATGGAAATGCCGAGACCTCCGAGCACGCGGGGGATGTCCTCACTTCCGACATAACGACGGAGTCCTGGTCGACTGATACGGCGAAGTCCAGCGATCGCAGGGGTCTTGCCCACATAACGGGGGCGGATCCTGATGCGGGGATGAGTCTCTTTATTGTCGAGTTCGTACTCCTCGATATAACCCTCGTGCTTGAGGATGGCGACGATGTCGCTCTTAATCTTGGAATAAGGAACGAAAAACTCAGCCTTCTGCACGCTTACGGCGTTGCGGACACGGGTGAGAAGATCGGCGATGGGATCGGTCAGTGCACTCATTGATAATTAGGCGGAAGCGGTTTCAGGAGCCGTCTCTGCGGATGCAGTCTCGGACTTTTCGACCTTCTTGGTGGAATTGCGGCCGGCAAACGGCATACCCATCTCGCCAAGAAGAGCCTTAGCCTCGTCGTTGCTTGTCGCGGACGTGACGATGGTGATGTCGAAGCCGATGTTGCGTTTGATCTTGTCTAGCTCGACCTCCGGGAAGATGGACTGATCTGCGACGCCGAGCGTGTAGTTGCCGTTACCATCGAAAGCACGGTTGGAGACACCACGAAAATCACGTATACGAGGAAGAGCTGTCTTGATGAGGCGCTCGAGGAACTCATACATGAGGCGACCACGCAGGGTCACCTTGGCGCCGATGGGCTGACCGGCGCGTAGTTTGAAGTTGGAGATAGCCTTCTTGGCGATCGTCTCGACGGGCTTCTGCCCGGTGATGAGCTGAAGCTCATCTTTAGCGATTTCCAAGGCGGCCTTAACGTCAGGCGCTGAAGCGATGGAAGTATTGATAACAACCTTCACAAGACGTGGAACCTGATGGACGTTTTTATATCCACGCTTCTCCTTGAGGGCCGGGATGATGCGGGTGGTGTACTCGTTCTGAAGTTCGGCAATGGGCAGTGACATGTCTCTGTATCCTTTTAGTAGTTGGCCTTAGTTCAGGTTATTCGGCCTTGGGGGCTTTCGATGCTTTAGGAGCCTTCTCGACCTTGGCTTTGGCAACCTTTTTTGCTGCAGGAGCTTTCTCGTTCTTTGCCTTAGAAGAAGCAACGTTCTTCACAGCCTTCTCGAGAAGCTTGACGTTCGAAATATTGATAGGGCCTTCGCGTTCAATGATGGCGCCATTCGGCTGCTCCTGAGAGCGCTTCACGTGCTTCTTGATCATGCGGACACCTTCGATCACAACCTGATGTTTGGTACGGTTGACCTGGAGGATCTTACCCTCGGAGCCACGGTGATTCCCGGAGATGACCTTCACGAGATCACCTGCATGGACATGGGTTTTAATAAGCGGGATTGCAGGCATTGTCTTGGAAATTAGAGGACCTCGGGGGCTAGGGAGACGATCTTCATGAAATTCTTTTCACGAAGTTCGCGGGCAACCGGTCCAAAGATGCGGGTACCACGAGGGTTCTTGTCCTTATCAATGATGACGATTGCGTTGCTGTCAAAACGGAGGTAGGAACCATCCTCACGGCGAACGGGTTGGCGAGTACGGACGACAACGGCACGCACCACATCGCCCTTCTTCACGGCTCCACCAGTGGAGGCCTCCTTGACGTTGGCGGTAATGATATCGCCGATGCGGGCAACGAGTGTCCTCTTGCCGATGACACCAATCATGGTGGCCATACGGGCGCCGGTGTTATCGGCGACATCGAGACGGGAGCGAAGTTGGATCATGGTACTGGTTCCTGAAAGTGAGTGATTCTAGCGGACAATTAGTGACGGATCACCTCAACCAAGCGCCAGCGTTTGAGGCGACTGAGAGGGCGTGTCTCCATGATGGAGACACGGTCCCCGATCTTGGCTTCGTTCTTTTCGTCATGGACGTGGAACTTCTTTACCTGCTTGATGATTTTGCCAAAAAGCGGGTGTGGAACACGAGTGATCGTCTTGACCACAATGGTCTTGTCCATCTTGTCGGAGATGACTTCCCCGACACGCGTCTTGCGGAGTGAGCGGGACTCGTCAGCGGGTGACGTGGAAGTAGGTATGGTAGCTGTTTCGTTCATCGGAGCGGTGGCCTGTTGTGCTTAGAGCGCCTTGGTTGCCTTTGTTTTTGCGGTGAGCACGGTTTCAACTCGTGCTATCTCGCGGCGCATTGTGGTCAAGAGATGGGGCTTTTCCAGCTGACCGGCTTGCTGCTGCAAGCGTAGATGGAAGATCTCCTGTCGCAGTTCCTTTTTACGGGAAGAAAGTTCAGTAGGCGTCAATTCGCGGATTTCGTCAAGAGTCATATTCGGTTCCTGTAATCGTTTGCCTGAAATTAGGCGGCGTGGTGACGGGTTATGAACTTCGTCCGGATCGGGAGCTTATTAGCGGCTAGGCGAAGGGATTCGCGAGCAACAGTCTCCGATACACCGTCAAGCTCAAACAAGATATTGCCTGGACGCACTGTTGCGACCCAATATTCAGGCTGTCCTTTTCCCTTACCCATTCGGGTCTCAGGTGGACGGGCAGTAACAGATTTGTCAGGAAAGATACGAATCCACAGCTTGCCCTTGCGCTTCATATTGCGGGTGAGCGCAACACGTGCGGCTTCAATTTGTGTGTTGGTGATCCAGGCACGATCCAGGGTCTGGAGGCCGAATTCACCGAAATCAATATTGATATTACGTGAGGCTGTTCCCTTGCGGCTTCCCCGCTGGGTCTTGCGATACTTGACTCTTTTTGGCAGTAAGGGCATGGCTTCTCTTCTTTAAAAAATTCCTGTGATAGTTTAGGCAACCGCTTCTGCTGCCGTGGGTGAGGAAACGGCCGACGAGGGGGTAGCAGGGCGCGGCTCTGCCAGTTTCTCGGGCTTTTTGCAGATCCAGCATTTCACGCCTACTTTTCCAGCAAGTGTGTCAGCTTCGGCAAAGCCGTAGTCGATGGTTTTGCGGAGAGTGTGAAGAGGAATAGTTCCGGCACGAACAACTTCGGTGCGCGCAATTTCGGCGCCGCCGAGACGTCCACTTGCGCGGATCTTGATACCATCAGCTCCCATGTCCATGGCGATCTGCATCGACTTCTTCATGGCGCGGCGGAACCCGATGCGGCGCTCAAGCTGACCGGCAACACTTTCGGCAACGAGTTGCGCGTCAATCTCGGGCTGCTTGATCTCGATGATGTCAATTTTGGCCTGCTTGCCACCTGCCAAATCAGAAACCTTCTTGGTCATCGTCTCGATCTCAGAACCTTTACGGCCGATCACGATGCCGGGACGGGCGGTGAAGATGGTTACACGGACGCTGTTCCAGGCACGCTCGATAACGATGCGGGAAACAGCTGCGGTCTTGAGCTTTTTCTTGAGCCAGCCTCGGATCAATTGATCAGCGTAGAGGAAATCGGCGAATTCTTTTTCCGTCGCGTACCAGCGCGAGGTCCAGTCCCGCGTGATTGGAAGGCGGAAGCCGATGGGGTTGACTTTTTGTCCCATAGTAAGTGTGCGTTATAAGGTGATTGGCTTCTCTGCTTAGTCTTTGATTTCGACCGTCTCAGTTACCACCTCAACTGCCGGAGCAGAAGATGCGGCTTCGTTCATGACTTTTGGTTTGTCTGAGGACTTGGAGGACCGAGAAGACTTAGGTTTGTCAGCACGGCGAACGATCGGCACCTCATCAGTCAAAACGATACGGATGTGGCTATTACGCTTACGAACCGGACCTGAACTGCCACGAGCCTTCGGACGCATGCGCTTGATGGTCGGAGCCTCGCCGATGACAGCCTCCTTGATCACAAGTAGCTCGGGACGAATATTGTTGTTGTGCTCGGCGTTGGCGATCGCACTCTTAAGAGTCTTGGCGATCAGAGGCGCTGCTTTCTTCGGAATGAATGCAAGTTGCTGAAGGGCATCAATGGCTGGAAGACCCTGGATTTCTCGGGTGACCTCGCGGGCCTTGAAGGCTGATATTTTCGCGTAGCGGTGGGTGGCGATGACTTGCATGAGTAATTAGCGTGTGGTGTCGATGCGGAGTGTGTCGCCTGACCTCACGGACTCGGCGGGATTGACAATATTCTGAACAATGGCGCCGCTGATCGCATCGCGGACATCCACGACTCGGACGGAGGCGACCTGGCGGGTACCACGCCATACTTGGAAAGGCATACCAGTCTTGACTCCCTGGCGGGAACCCAGATTTGCAACGACCAGAGAAAGATCGGGTTTCACATCCACAACAGTCCCGCTGGTAAGATCAGCTCCTGATGTAGCTATAAGATCTTTCTGGCGGTTTAGGAAGGCGGAGCTGGATCGCAGCACTTCCTCGACCTTCAGGCGGGCCTTTGGGTCAATGCCCTCGGAGCTCTTGAGTAGTTCCATAACCGATTCGGTCATGGCGCTTAACTGGTCCCGCGAAGCATCATTCTTCTTTTGGAGAAGGCGCATGTCGCGGACTGCGGCCAGAAGGCGAGTGCGAAGGTTTTCTAACTCCTTGTCGGCAGGAGCTATTCCCAGAGCCTCAATGCGCTCGTTTAACTCTTCGGACCTCCGCTTAAAGAGTTCGGACTCTCCATTGGCAATCGCCAGACTCTCCGTCAGCCCCTTGATCGAAGCCTCGGAAAGGATGAGCTTCTCGCGAAGCGCATCGGAAGATCCACCGCTGCTCGCGTTCACATTCTGCGCAATCACGGCGGCAACCGGAAGCCCGAGAAGGGCAACGGCTGTCACGGCGGACAACTGGCAGGTATGGTGAATGGCGGACATCGGGTGGATAGAAATAAAATTGCTACTTGGTGACCTTGGCAGTGTGTGAGCCGTGCTTCTTGAAGATGCGGGTCGGAGAGAACTCACCGAGCTTGTGACCGACCATGTTCTCAGTAACAAAAACCGGTATGAAGGAACGTCCGTTGTGAACGTTGAAAGTATGTCCGACAAAATCGGGAGTCACCGTGGAACGGCGAGACCAGGTCTTGATCGGCTTTTTGACATTTCCTTCGTTGAGTTTGTCGATCTTCTCGAGGAGTTTCCACTCCACGAACGGGCCTTTTTTGAGTGAGCGTGACATAGGAGATTATTTCTTTTTGCGGCGCTGGACGATAAAGGTGTCGCTCTGCTTGTGTTTGTTGCGGGTCTTGAATCCCTTGGAAAGTTGTCCCCATGGGCTCATTGGATGATGGCGTCCGCCACCACCCTTGCTCTTGCCCTGACCGCCACCCATCGGGTGATCGACCGGGTTCATTGCCATACCGCGTGTCTGCGGGCGAATACCAAGCCAGCGGGAGCGTCCGGCCTTACCACTGACAACATTCATATGCTCGATATTACCGACCTGACCGATAGTGGCGTAACACTCTTCGTTGATCCGGCGAAGTTCTCCGGAGGCCATCTTAATGAGTGCGTATCCACCCTCACGGTTGCTTAGGATAGCTTGGGAACCGGCGCTGCGAACGATTTGTCCACCCTTGCCTGGAATCAGTTCCACATTGTGGATGGCGAGACCGAGAGGGATAGCCTTGAGAGGAAGGGCATTGCCGACATTGGGCTCGGCATTGACTCCTGCTGAAACCTTGGAACCCACCACAAGTCCCGCCGGATGGAGGATATAAGCCTTCTCACCGTCGGGATACTGGATCAGGGCGAGACGGGCTGTACGGTTCGGATCGTATTCTACGGCCATCACTTCGGCAATCACGTCGCGGCGAAGGCGCTTGAAGTCGATGATACGGATCCTGCGCTTATGCCCACCGCCACGATGACGGGCGGTCTTGCGACCGTTGTTATTACGGCCGCCGGTGCGTTTCTTGCTCTCGGTGAGAGATTTTTCAGGCTTGCTCTTGGTGATCTCCTCGAAGGAAGGCAATGCCATGAAGCGTTGCGAAGGAGTCAGTGGGCGGAAAGTTTTCAGTGCCATGGTCGTATGAAGTGATGTGGGCTACGGCTATCGGTTACGCGATGTCGATCTTCTCGCCCTCAGCAAGAGTGACGACAGCCTTTTTCCAATGGGCACGACGGCCGAAATCAGCTCTACGCTCGCGCTTCTTCTTTCCCTCGACTTGAGCGGTGTTCACCGAGCGGACCTTCTTCTTGAAGAGTGTCTCGATCGCGTGCTTAATTTCGATTTTGTTCGCTGCGGGAGTAACGCGGAAAACGTACTTGTTAAGCTTCTCGGAAAGAAGGCTGGCCTTCTCCGTCACAAGGATGCTCTTGATGATGTCGTGTGCTTCTTTCATGACGTTAGCCTTGGAGGCGGTTTCCAAGGGCCTCAAGGGCGTCCTTGGTAATGATGATCTTGTCGAAGGCGAGGATGTTCTCCGTGTTGACCTCGGCAGCAGTCATCAAAAGGTCTTTGGCGACATTACGACCGGCTAGGAAGGTCATGTCGTTGAAGGAAACCGCAATGACGAGTGTCCGGCGGACATCGCCAGCTAGCCCCTTGATCACGCTGACAAACGTCTTGGTCTTGGGCTCCTTGACTTCGAAGGAATCAACCACGAGAACATCACCGGAAAGAATACGGGAGCTAAGGGCCTTGCGGAAGGCCAGCTTCTTGACGCCCTTCGGGGTCTTCTTTGCATAGCGATTGACAAAAACACCATTTACAAAAAGCGGCTCAGGCCCATGGACAACACCGCCGCCGACCCAGACGGGCGAACTGGCATAACCGGCACGGGCTCGGCCGGTACCTTTCTGCTTCCAAGGCTTCTTGCCGGAGAGATTAACGGTGGCTTTGGTCTTGACGGAAGCTGTACCACTGCGGCGATTAGCGCGCATGGCGACGACCACATCGTGGACGGCCTGGGTTCCCTTACCATCAGTAATGATCTCGATCTTGGCCTGCTTGGCCGCGTCGGCTGTGAGGATAGTAGCGCTCATGGATTACTCTGCTGCTTTTGAGGATTTCTTCTTCTTAGATGGGCGAACCACGACATAAGTTCCCTTGGCACCTGGAATGCATCCACTGACAAGAATAACACCATCCGCTTCACGCACCTGGACGATCTCGAGATTCTGCATGGTGACGCGCTCATCACCCATATGACCAGGCATGCCCATATTCTTCCAGACACGACCCGGAGTGAGACGGTTACCAATGGCTCCGTTACGGCGATGCATCATGGAGCCGTGGGTCTCGGGCTGTCCTGCGAATCTAAAACGCCTGACAACACCCTGAAAGCCCTTGCCCTTGGAGGTGCTGATGACATCCACATACTGGCCGTCTTTGAAAGTCGTGACGGGAAGATCGACGGATTCTGGAAGAGCCTCACCGTCCTTGACCCGGAACTCACGGATGAAGCGCTTGGGCGTCGAGGAGGTTTTTGCAAAATGCCCTTTCTGAGCCTTAGGAACACGCTGTTCCTTCTGGTCACCATAACCGACCTGGACGGAGGAATAACCGTCCTTCTCCTTGCTCTTTACTTGGAGGATACGGTTGCCACCGGCCTCGATAACCGTGACGGGGCGGATGCGACCCTTGGTGTCATAGACACGGGTCATGCCGATTTTTTTGCCGAGAACGCCGATGCTCATTGTGCGGATGGTTAAGTTTGGAAAGAGGGTCAGATCTTGATAGTGATGTCGACACCAGCAGGAAGATTGAGCTTGCGAAGCTCATCGACTGTCTTGGCGGTCGGTTCGAGGATGTCGAGAAGGCGCTTGTGGGTGCGAATCTCGAACTGATCCATCGACTTCTTATCGACGTGCGGAGAACGGTTCACTGTAAACTTCTCGATTCGAGTCGGAAGTGGGATTGGACCCGTCACCTTCGATCCCGTGCGCTTGGCAGTCTCGACAATCTCGAGTGCCGAGATGTCTAGAAGGCGGAAATCGAAGCCTTTGAGTCTGATTCGGATGCGTTGTCCTGCGGCCATAGTCTTGGTTGGTTAGTTTTTCTGGTCGAGAACCGCGGCCAATACTTGGGCCGGGACCTGTTCGAAGTGTGATGGCTCCATGGAGTAGGAAGCGCGTCCCTTGGAGAGTGAGCGGATGGAAGTTGCGTACCCGAACATTTCGGACAGTGGAACCTCTGCGTTGACGCTGGTGACGATCGTCTTAGTCTCGATCGACATGATCTTTCCGCGGCGACGGTTGAGATCGCCCATGATGTCGCCCTGATACTCCTCAGGAGTTACTGCCTCGACCTTCATGATCGGCTCGAGCAGGATTGACTTTGCATTCTTGAGACCATCCTTGAGCGCGAAGATAGCCGCCATCTTGAAGGCCATTTCGTTGGAATCCACGTCATGGTACGATCCGTCCACAATCTCAACATGGATATCGATCACAGGGTAGCCTCCGACAATACCGTTCAGCGCGGCCTCGTTAAGACCCTTGATGACTGCGGGGATGAAATCTTTCGGAATGGAACCACCGACGGTCTTGTTCTCGATCGTCACGCCCTTGCCCTTTTCATTCGGGGCGATTTTGATGACCACATGGCCGTATTGACCGCGTCCACCTGACTGCTTTACCAGTTTACCCTCGCCGCCTGCCGAGTTGAGAATCGTCTCTTTATAGGCGATTTGAGGCTTGCCTGAGTTGGCCTCAACCTTGAACTCACGCAGCATGCGGTCACGGATGATCTCAAGATGCAACTCACCCATACCAGCAATGATGGTCTGACCGGTCTCCTCATCAGTGAAGACGCGGAAGGTCGGATCCTCTTCGGAGAGACGTTGAAGCGCAGTGCCCATCTTCTCCTGGTCGGCCTTGGTCTTAGGCTCGATGGACATTGAAATAACGGGATCAGGGAAAGAAGGAGGCTCGAGGGCAATCGGTTCATCCTCGGTGCACAGAGTGTCACCTGTCGTGATATTACGGATACCGACAATGGCGGCGATATCACCCGAGTAGCAGGTGTCAATATCTTCGCGCTTATCAGCCTGGATCTGGATGAGTCGGCTAATACGCTCGCGCTTACCGGTGCGTGGGTTCAAAACCGTGTCGCCTTTGCTTAATTTGCCTGAGTAGACACGGAAGAAAACGAGCTTTCCAACGAATGGATCACTCCAAAGCTTAAAGGCGAGTGAGCAGAAAGGGGCGTTGTCATCAGTGACAGCAAACTTGTCCTTGCCATTATCAGGATCCATTCCCTTGGCGGGAGGGATGTCGATCGGACTCGGAAGATAATCGACAACGGCATCGAGAAGGTACTGGACACCCTTGTTCTTGAAGGCCGATCCCCCGGCAACAGGCACAAATCGGTTGGCCGTCGTCTGGCGACGAATAGCCCTCTTCAGTATCTCCTTTGTGACGGGTTTCTCTTCAAGGAAAAGCGTTCCGACTTCCTCGTCAAGGTCGGTCATCTGGGAAACCAGGTCCTCGTAGGCAGACTCGGCGAGATCCTTCAGTTCTGCAGGGATCTCGGCGATCGTGTAATTAGAACCCATGCTAGCGTCATCTGCGTAGATGACGGCTTTTTGGTTCACCACGTCTATCTGGCCCTGAAGATGATCCTCGGCACCGATCGGAATAAGGATCGGCCAGGCATTGGCACCCAGTTTGTTGCGCATGTCGTTGACGGCATTCGCAAAATTTGCCCCCGTGCGGTCCATCTTGTTGACGAAAGCGATGCGAGGAACGTTGTACTTGTTGGCTTGGCGCCAGACAGTCTCGGACTGTGGCTGAACACCGGCAACTCCGCAGAACACGGCGATGGCACCGTCAAGCACACGCAACGAACGCTCCACCTCAGCCGTGAAATCCACGTGGCCTGGCGTGTCGATGATATTAACGCGCATCTTGATGTCGTCGAACAGCTTCACAACACCTTCCTGCTTGATCTGGTTCCAGCTGCAAGTCGTGGCTGCGGAGGTAATTGTAATACCGCGCTCGCGCTCCTGCTCCATCCAATCGGTAGCAGTGGTCCCCTCGTGCACTTCGCCGATCTTGTGAATCATGCCGGTGTAGAAGAGAACGCGCTCGGTCAATGTCGTCTTGCCGGCATCGATGTGCGCGCAGATTCCGATATTGCGGGTGCGCTCCAGCGGGAAGGCGCGATCCGGTGAGTTCGGATTGGCTGTTTCGGTACTCATTGAAGTGATTGGATAAAGAACAATAGGACTGGGACTACCAGCGGAAGTGGGCGAAGGCGCGGTTGGCCTGTGCCATTTTGTGAAGATCGTCCCGTTTTTTAATAGCGGCACCCTGATTGGCGGCGGCTTCCTTGAGTTCAGAGGCAAGGGCCTTCGACATCGGGACGCTCTTGCGTTTGCTTGCAAAACCAACGATCCAGCGCATCGCAAGTGCAAGTTGACGATCGGCTGGAACTTCCATCGGAACTTGGTAAGTGGCTCCGCCTACGCGGCGGCTCTTAACCTCAAGACGGGGGCGAGCGTTGTCCATGGCCTTCTGAAGAACATCAAGCGGATCAACCGCCTCGGTGCCATCACGGGTGCTCTCAATAGCTGTGTAAACAATACGTTCCGCAAGGGAACGTTTGCCTCCGCGCATGACGGTGGTGATAAGGCGGGCAACCAGCGGACTGGCGTAACGGAGATCACGCTTGACCTCTTTTGTGATGACGCGTTTGCGGCGGGACATGGTAAAGAAAAGTTGGAGTGTTGTTCGAGATTACTTCTTTTTCTTGCCGGTCTTGGCTTCTTCACCTGGCTTGGGGCGCTTGGCTCCGTACTTGGAGCGTCCACGACGGCGACCGTCTACGCCAAGGCAATCGAGACTGCCGCGAACGATATGATACCGAACTCCGGGGAGATCCTTCACACGGCCTCCGCGTACGAGCACGATTGAGTGCTCCTGAAGATTATGTCCCTCACCGCCGATGTAGGCGATCACTTCCTGGCCATTGGTGAGGCGAACCTTGGCAACCTTACGAAGGGCTGAGTTCGGCTTCTTGGGGGTTCGGGTCATCACCTGCACGCAGACGCCACGACGCTGGGGACAATTCACGAGGGCAGGTGATTTGGATTTCACCTTGACCTGTTCGCGGCCCTTACGGACGAGTTGGTTGATGGTTGGCATTGTTAAAAAATGAGTGATCCCAATGCTTCTTCGATTGCCGTTCAGCAAAACCATCCTCGTGTTTGTAAAGGAACTGGTCCGCGTCACCACAGAGTCTTTAAGAACTCCGAAGAAGTCGGGAGGTGGGAAAGTAGGGAAACCACGTGAATCTGCAAGAAGATTTTATCATTTCGTCACAGATATTTTCATCGGGAGCAATGAGCCAAAGGATTAGCTCACCCCAACTGCGATCCCTTGGTGTAGAATTTTCCGCCTGTTTTCATTCCTCACACCAGTATTAGGTGCAGGGCGCAGAAGGCATCTGAGATCAGCGTTCAGGCCGCTGAAGGCTTATAATATCTATGCGGAATAGAGATGAAAGTCAGTGTATTGCACTGTCATTTATAGCGCTCATGCGGTAGTCGGCATATCATTTTCGAGAGCGCCGCCCGACGTTCCGCCACCCGCTGGTAGCCCCAGTCGCTGAGGATGCGAAAAAGTGACACCCGTTGATAGATGCTCCACGCCACGTTGCCCGGGAAATTACCGCAGAGTGCCATCATTCTGAAGACAGCATCGGCTCCCCGCCTGATCCGCCCATCCACCTCAATCAGGTGAACTGCACCCATCGGTCGGTCTGAGGGAAATCCATAAGCCTCCCCCGCTCCGTCCTGCACAGGTGAAAACTCCAGACGGCCATTCCCTGCAATTATCCAACGACGCATCGAGGAGGTACAAAAACCGCACTCTCCATCATAGAGAACCAGAGGCAGGGGGCGTGGCGGTATACTCATGGGAATATCTTATCGTGACCCCAAAGAATCTCCGGTCAAATAGCATTGAAGCCATTGCCAAAAGAAATTTCCTCTTCTTCCAACCCTCATCGATGTTTTCTTTCTTCCCATCGTCTGCCTCTGCTAGCTTGCCATAATGAGTTCTAACTCCCGTAAAAAATCCCCCAACGCATCCAATACATCTGCCAAGGCCGCGAAAAAGATTACCTCCCTGGAGCGAGCCCATTCATCCCTCCTTCTCGACGGACCGAGTCGTGCCGCAAGCCGCGCCATGCTCTATCCGGTAGGATTCAGTGACAAAGATTTTGCCAAGTCGATCGTCGGTATCGCCTCGACCTGGAGCATGGTCACTCCGTGTAACATGCACATCGACGCACTCGCGCGCGAGTCCTCACTCGGCGTCGACAAGGCTGGAGGGAAAGCAATTATCTTCAATACCATCACGATCTCAGACGGCATCTCCATGGGCACCGAGGGGATGAAATACTCCCTTGTCTCCCGCGAGGTCATCGCCGACTCGATCGAGACCGTGGCCGGCTGCCAAGGCTTCGACGGTCTTGTGGCCATCGGCGGCTGTGACAAGAACATGCCCGCCTGCATCATGGCCATCGCCCGACTCAATCGTCCGGCTGTCTTTGTCTATGGCGGCACCATCCTGCCCGGCTGCCTGAACGGCAAACTAGTGGATGTGGTCTCGGTCTTCGAAGCGGTCGGACAGGAAGCTGCTGGCGTGATCTCAGTCAAGGAGCGTAAGGCCGTCGAGTCGTGCGCAATTCCGGGGCCAGGTTCCTGCGGTGGCATGTACACGGCCAATACCATGGCATCTGCCATCGAGGCGATCGGCATGAGCCTCCCGAACAGTTCCGCCCAGGCGGCCGTCTCCTCACACAAGGTGCAGGATTGCCGCGACGCCGGAGCCGCTGTCCTCAACCTTCTCAAGAAAGGCATCCGCCCCCTTGACATCATGACCCGTGAGGCGTTTGAGAACGCCATTACCGTCGTGATCGCCCTTGGCGGATCGACCAATGCGGTCCTCCACCTCCTCGCCATCGCCCACACGGCCGGCGTGAAGCTGACCATCGACGATTTCACCAAGATCGGCAAACGGGTTCCCGTTCTCGCCGACCTCAAGCCGAGCGGCAAATACCTAATGTCCCAGCTCATTGAGATTGGCGGCATCGTCCCCTTGATGAAGGATCTACTGGCCGCGGGGCTCCTCCACGGCGACTGCATGACCGTCACCGGAAAGACACTCCGAGAGAACCTGGCCGCCTTCAAGCCCTACCCCAAGGGACAGCAGATCATCCGCCCCATCTCCGACCCGATCAAAAAGGAGAGCCATCTCGTCATTCTCAAGGGAAACCTAGCCCCCGGTGGTGGCGTTGCCAAGATCTCAGGCAAGGAAGGTCTGCGCTTTGAAGGCAAAGCCCGAGTCTTCGACTCCGAGGAGAAAGCTCTCCAGGCCATTCTCGCCAAGAAGATCAGGAAAGGTGATGTCATCGTCATCCGCTACGAGGGACCCAAGGGGGGGCCCGGCATGCGCGAGATGCTTTCCCCGACCAGTGCCGTGATGGGACTTGGACTCGGCAAGGATGTCGCCCTGATCACAGACGGACGCTTCTCGGGAGGCACGCATGGATTTGTTGTCGGCCACATCACCCCAGAAGCCATCTCCGGCGGACCGATCGCCCTCGTCAAGGAGGGGGACATCATCACCATTGATGCCAGCAAGCGAACCCTCTCGAGCGACGTCACCGCCGCCGAACTCGCCAGGAGGAAGAAGACCTGGAAACAGCCGCCACCGCGCTACCGCCGTGGCGTTCTTGCCAAATACGCCGCCCATGTCACCGACGCTTCCCACGGAGCCGTGACCGATGACGGACTCTAAAACAGACTAAACCCCGAGTTTCGCCTCGGGGAACTCCTTGGCGACCGACTCGAAGACGGTCTTGGCAAACTGGACCCGAGCATACCACTTGTAGTCTCCGGCTATGAGCGTCCAGGGAGCAAACTTCGTCGAGGTTTTCTGAAACATGATTTCGGCCGCCTCGTTGTGCTGCCTCCACTTGCGGCGGTTGCGCCAGTCCTCATCGTTGATTTTCCAGTGCTTGTAGGGATCGGCCTGACGCTCCTTGAAACGTTTGAGTTGCTCTGCCTTCGAGACCTGAAGGAAGAGTTTGATCATGATCGCCCCACCCTCGACTAGGGTCTGCTCAAAATCGTTGATCTCGCGATAAGCCCTCGACCATTCATCCTTGGATGCGAACCCCTCAACTCTTTCCACCAGTACACGCCCGTACCAAGATCGATCAAACACGACCAATTCTCCGACCGGAGGAGTCTTATTCCAAAAGCGCCACATATAATGGTGACGATACTCCTCGGCTGTCGGTTTCTGGGTGGAGTAAACACGCACAAGACGCGGATCAAGACGCTCCAGCGTGCGCTTGATAGCACCACCCTTCCCGGCGGCATCAGGTCCCTCAAGCACAATGATGACTGTGCGTTTGCTCTCCTTGAGTCGCAGCTGGAGATTCAGCAATCCAAGTTGATACTTTTTGAGATCGCGCGCGTATGACTCCTTAGTGATCTGCTTGTTCTGGTCAAGTTGATCGAGTTTGAGGGTCTTGAAGTTCATGAAAAATGGATGTGGGAATATGGAATTGCTTGCCTACTCAATGATTCGCATCAGGAACTCAGGAAAAGAAAGACAGAAAGATCATTTTATCAATGTATCGATGAGAATCTTCTCCCTGAGCAGTTCCGGAAGAACCATCGGTTCGCTTCCTTTTCCAGCAGGATAGAAAACCACGAGGGGAACTCCGACGCGATCGAATGACTTGAGCGCCGCCGTGATTGCCGGGTCTGCATTTGTCCAGTCTCCTTTCATTGCTATGATACCCTTCTCCTTGATGAGCTGCCTGACAGCAGGGACATTGATCGCTGCGCGTTCATTGAACTGGCAAGTCAGACACCAAGAGGCTGTGAAATCGAGAAACACAGGCTTTCCCTCGGCTCGGAGAGCAGTGAGGGCTTCCGGCGTGTAAGGAACCCATGCAATTCCATCTACGGCGCCGCTTGTCTTGAGCGTCGCGGGTTGTGTAACCCTGATCCGTTGGGCGGTGAAAGCAATGGCGGCAAGGGCTAGAAGACCAATCAGCGAGAGATAGACTACACGGGCCCGCGAGCCCCCGACAGAAAGAATCCCGAAGAGCCAAGCGCAGAATCCCAGGATTAGAAAGAGAGCCAACAGAATGAGAGCGGCTTCATTCCCACGCTGATTTTGCAGGACCCAGAGCAGCCAGAGATTGGTGGCAAGCAGAGGAAAACCCATGAACTGTTTCAAGCGTTCCATCCATACTCCCGGCTTGGGAATCCATTTTCTCCATCCCGGTTGTGCCGAGAGCAGTAGGTAGGGAAGAGACATGCCTAGTGCCACGGAGGCGAACATTGCCAGGATCACAAAGGAGCTCTGTCCAAAGGCAAAACCCAGCGCACTGCCGAGAAAGGGAGCCGTGCAGGGAGTCGCTAGAAGCGTGGCAAATAATCCCTGAAAGAAAGATCCTCCATATCCTTCACGACGCGCGGTATGATCCAGGGAAGTGGTGGCGCTGCCCGGGAGTGTAATCTCGAAGAGACCGAAGAGATTGAGAGCAAAGAGGAAGACAAGAACGCTGAGCCCAACGACAAAGAGAGGATTCTGAAACTGGAAAGCTCCCCAGGTTACTTGAGATCCGCCAGCCTTTAGGGCGATTATCAACAGACCCAGTCCCAGGAACCAGATGAAGATCCCCGCGGCGAATGCAAGTCCATGGCGGAAGATACGCTTTGGAGACTCACCGGCCTGGGCTATGAAGCTAAAGATCTTCAGCGAGATAACCGGCAAGACACACGGCATCAGATTCAGGATCAACCCCCCGAGAAAGCCGGAGAAAAGAGCCGCAAGGAGTACAAAGAGCGATGCTTTATCCGCGTTTCCATCAGTGACTTGAAAATCATTATTAAGCATCCACCATCCCTTCCTTTGCCCGCCGTTCTGCTCCACAAGAAGCCCACGGAACGGAGCCGGCCCCTCCCAAGGAATCGAGAAGACCACAGCCGGCCCCTTGGCACCTTGGGAAGAAATCCGGGTCACATGCCCGACCGTCGTTCCTTCGGCAGGATCGGGATAGAATTCGTAGATTGCACCTACCTGACCTGTGAAGGAAACCAGCTTGGTGCCGTTCTTACCGGAAATGGAAACGGGGAAAGGGGGCTTTCCTGATAGGGGCCAATCACCCTTGGGAACAGAAGTTGATGCCCAATCCAGATCGGTTGCCCATGTCGGTCCGGGCACTTGCAGAGCCACATCAGCCGATCCGGGAACGCAGAGTTCCTTGCAGGCAAGCCAGGAGAGCGATGCCTTCAGTTTAAAGATCTTATCTTTTGGGAGATCCTTTGGTGGAGTGATCGTTGCTCGCAGAAGCTGCTGCTTCTCGTAGCCGTACACAATCATGTCACCCGATTCGGAGAACTGATGCGGAATCGCGAACTCGATGGGACCGGCCTTCCATCCCTCGGGGAGATACCATGTGACCTTGGGGGCAAGACCAGAGTCTCCCGGATACTGCCAGTAGGTGTGAAAACCGGGCTGAAGATCGAGCACTACCGTCGCCGTGAACGGCTTGCCTGCTTGAATCGGCACCGTCGCATCCGTCGCGATCCACGCCTTCACCCCCTCGCCCGTACCGGCGAACAGGGTGTAGTGAGGAAGGAAAAACCCCGCCAGAACAAGACATAGAAACCTCTTCATGCCCTTCATGATAATGACTCTAATCGATGTTCCTCCTGCTGTCTCCCAAAGACCCTTCGGATGACCTCCTCGATTGGCACCTCCTGCACCGAGAGGTCGATCACCTGACCACCCGAAAGAAGCGTCGTGCAGGCCTTCGGAACTTCGGCGCGGGGAACCTCCACCCTGATCGAAAGTGGATTTTGCTCAAGGACAACGCCCGGCGGCCTGAATCCTTTGGGCAATGGAACACTGAAATCGGCCTCGATGATCTTGGTCGTGGTGAACCGACCGGCCACTTCCTCCAGCGATCCATCAAAGAAAATCCTACCATGATCGATCAGGATCACCCGTTCGCAGAGCTCCTCGATATCCTGCATGTAATGGCTGGTGAGCAGTGTGACGACTTTGTTGCGACGGTTATACTCACGGAGAAACTCCCTAACCTTTTTCTGACTCATCACATCTAGACCGATCGTCGGCTCATCGAGGAAAAGGACTTTTGGGCGGTGCAGCAGGGCAGCTATTAACTCCATCTTCATCCGCTCCCCGAGGCTCAGTTCCCTTACCATCACGCCCATCTTGTCGCGGACATCGAGTAGTTCGATTAGCTCCCCGACCGTCGAGTTGAATTCCTCTCGATCGATCCCGTAGATCGCTCGGTTTAGCTCCAGCGATTCACGTGCCGGAAGATCCCACCAGAGGGCATTCTTCTGACCCATCAGCAGAGCGAACTGACGCTTGAGTTCGACGGGACGCTTGGAAGGGTTAAATCCGAGCACCGAGGCGCTTCCCGAGGTGGGCTGGAGCAGTCCCGAGAGCATCTTGAGTACCGTGGTTTTGCCGGCACCGTTAGGTCCGAGGAAGCCGACGAACTCACCTTCCCCAACGGAAAAGCTGACCCTGTCAGCGGCCTTTGTCTCGGTGTAGGTACGGTGAAAGAGCCCACGCACAGCCCCCATCAGTCCCTCCTCTTTCCTATAGGTACGGAAGGCCTTCGTGAGATCTTTGACTTCAATGACAGGAGGATTATTCATTTCAGTCGTGCTCCGTTAAGATGCAGTTGACGTAGTGCTTCGTACAGGACGATCCCAGTAGACGTTGAGAGATTGATGCTGCGGGTCCCTTCCGTCATCGGAATTGTGACTGACGATTCCGGATTGGCAGCTAGCAGGGAGGCTGGAAGGCCTTTGGATTCCCTACCGAAGACAAGACAATCCCCATCCTGGAACTCCACATCCCAGTAGGCACGCTCCACCTTGCTACTGAGATACCAGAACCGGGATTCAGGCATGGAAGACTGCAAATCCTCCAGACGATCCCAGCTCTTGAAATCGAGACGATCCCAGTAATCAAGTCCGGAACGACGAATATACTTTTCATCGAGGGAGAATCCCAACGGCCCAACCAAATGGAGCCGCACACCAGCCGCCACGCAAAGACGGCCAATATTGCCGGTATTCTGTGGGATCTCTGGCTCGATCAGGACAATATGCAGCATGGATGTTTCAGGATTGAATCTGGAAATCAGGAACTCATGAAGCTGAATTCCATGGACCCATAGAGGGTTCAATTCTCTCGACTCTCGACTCTGGGCCTACGGCTTGGCATCTTTGCCTTATGAACTCAATGTCAGCAATCAGCATCATTTTCGGAATCCTTCTCAATGTGGTTGGCCTTGTCGGTTTCTTCGGAACCGGAGCAGCCCATCCTACGTCCCTTATTCCTTGCGGACTCGGCCTCCTGCTGGTGGTCTGCGGCTTGCTGGCACGCATCGAGAAGATCCGCATGCATGTGATGCATGTGGCAGTCCTAGTCGGCCTGCTTGGATTCGGAGCCACCGTTTCGGCTTACGGAATGCTTCTTGCTGTGCTGAAGCAGACGGCAGGAGACAAGACCAACTCCTCCATCGCGAAGATGGCCACAGCCCTTATCTGCGGACTCTACGTGGCCCGCTGCGTCCAGTCCTTTATTCAGGCTCGTCTACTCAAGAAGCAGGGCAAGAAAGCTTACTGAATCGGGTGAAAAAGACCCGCTTGGGGCATCTTTGTTTCAGAGGAAGCCTAATCTCAAAAGGATTGCTTCGCGTGGGGCACATGAAGAGATTCACAGTTTACTCCGGTTGATCGGTGTCAGTGCGGAAGGGAGCAGCGGGAAGCCCTTCCTTGTTATAGAGTGTGCCCTTGGGGAAACCTCTCCATCCATACCGGACGGCCATGGGATGGGGAACGGCATCACTCCAGAGCAGAACCGTGTCGCCCTCGATGCGGCCTTGCGCCGGGAACCACTTACGATCACTGCCCGCAAGCGCGAATCCCTTGAGAGAAGTGACAAGAGATGGAGAATCTCCCTCTGCCTTCCAAGGAGAGACACCCAGCACTAGACCGCTACCCACGGAATCAAAATCCACTCGAACTTTATCAATATCCCTATCCTTACCCTTCTCCATGTTCATTTTGTGATAAATAGGGCCTGAATCCACAATCTCCTCTCCATAGACACGGTGGCGGGCCAGCAGGGCAAGACGTCTCCCCACGTCGAGTTTGTCCGGAGGGATCCTTTCGTCGGCGACACCGAGATCACTGGCCTCTGCCATCCCAGTGAATGGCAGAGAGAGTGCTGAGGCAATTCCTTCCCTGAGCCAGGGCAGCCCGCGGCCTGGGGCCAGGTTGCCAGCCTGAGCATGATAGCTCTGAACGGCTGAACCCTCCTCATCTCCAAATCCGGCTTGTGAAACACAATAAAAGGGGAAGGGTCCCTCCCCCCATTTCTCTCTCCAGTCACGGATCATGCGGGGAAGAATGCGTCGGTACTGCAGGGCCGCAGCACCCTCATCAGACTCCCCTTGATACCAGATGATTCCTGTGATGGCGTAGGGAATAAGGGGATGGACCAGTTGCTCAAAACACGAGCCGGGTTCGGGATTTCGTGTCTCTCGATCCGGAGATGAGGAGATAGAGGGTGGCTTGGAAAGTGCACTCTGACTGATCCAGGAGAGGATGGGCGAGTCCTCACGTGTGCACTGGATCATACCAATCGGGAGGTGCTGGGAAGTTCTCAGGTCCCTTGCAAAGAAATATCCTACGGCGGAGAAAGCGGGAGCACTATCGGTGGAGCAGACAACCCATCGCCCTTTTCTTGGACCGGCCTTAGTCCCGAATTGAGTTCCATCTTTGTCCAAGGAGTGGTCGTACTGGAAGAAACGTAGCTTCTCATCGGCGATTTTCTCATCCGATTCCTTGCCGATAGGAGCATCGGAAAGCGGCAACGCCATATTTGCTTCGCCAGCACAGACCCAGACATCGCCCACAATGACATCATGAAGTTCCAGGCGGTTGTTGCCATTGATCACCATGACCAATGGGTCGGGTGATGATGGCAATGGGCGTAAGGTAATCCTCCATTTCCCAAAGGCATCGGCCACAGTCTCCTCGGAGAGATTGCCGATTGAGAGGGAGACATGTTCGCCAGGCGAGGCTGAACCCCACACCGGAAGAGTCACTCCCTGCTGAAGCACCATGTGATCGCCAAAAACCGGCGGAACCGAGACATCCGCGTGAAGACCTATTCCAGAGAGACAGAGAAATACAAAAAACTCGCGCAGTGGCGCAGAGGCGCGGAGGGATTTAAAACGGATCCCCTTCATATTTTCCCCCAAGCTCTTGAGTTGGCATCTGTGGCCGTTTCTTCACGTGCCTGATTCTTCTGATTTGCTTGCTTGGCCGTTGCTATGCATCCGTTGCATCCAGATTAAAAATCTCCGCGCCTCTGCGCCTCTGCGCGAGACATGGGTTCACTATCTGGAACCCCGATCCTTCTTGAATCCCTTGGCGAATTTGCTTGGCTTTCCTTTCTCAAAGGGAGCCTTGAAAGCAGGCTTAAATGAAGGCTTCACCGCAGGTTTGAATCCCGGCTTCGCACCTCCTCCCTGGGAACCCTGAGAGGCATAGGGCGGTACAATACCTGGCTCACGCGGCTGGAAGTTCCCTTTTTTGAAACCCTTAGAGCCCTTTGGCTGAGCGAATCCCTCATGGTCCGGCAACTCATTAGGGAACTCACTCTTGCCAGAAACCTTTGGAGCTGAGAAGGACTCCTCTCCGCCGCTCTGACCAAGCAGAAGTGAGAAGAGCGCGGAGCAGACCTCCGTTGCCTGGAATCCTTCTTCCATCAACCGGTCGGTGAACTGGGTCTGGTCGGTGTAGTTCCGCGAGGCCAAAAGGGCCTGTACCTTCCCAAACATCTGCTCGGAACGTTTTCCCTCCACCTCGGAAGATGTAGGGATATTTGCCCTGCGGATGCGGGAATGGGTGAACTTCTCGAGATACTGGATCTTGTAGATGTCACGACCGGTCACGAACGTGGCGGCCATTCCCTTACGGCCCGCGCGGCCCGTGCGGCCGATGCGATGGACATAGTCTTCGGGATCATGCGGAAGGTCGTAGTTGATCACTACCTCCAGGGCATCAACGTCGATACCACGAGCGGCGACATCGGTGGCCACCAGGAACTCGAACTCGGAGTTCTTGAACTTGTTCATGACACGAGTGCGCTGGGCCTGGGTAATGCCGCCGTGGAGTCGGTCTGCCGAGAATCCCTGAGCTAGCAAGGCATCGGCAAGCTCGTCCACCATGCGTTGGGTATTGCAGAAAATAATACCGAGTCGAAAGGCGTGAAAGTCCACCAGACGAATCAGGGCCTGGGTCTTGCCGCGCGGCGGGATCTCGTAGAAGAACTGCTCGATGTCAGGAGCCGCAACATCCTTTCGCTCGATGGCAACCGTCTTGGCATCGCGGGAATAGCGGCTGATAAGCTGCTTAATCGGACCTGAGAGTGTGGCGGAGAAGAAGACCGTCTGACGCTCATCGGGCGTCGCATCCAGGATCTTCTGAATGTCATCGCGGAAACCCATATCGAGCATCCGGTCGGCCTCGTCCAAGATCGCGACCTTGAGCTGATCCAGCTTCAGAGTACCGCGCTCAAGATGGTCGATGATGCGTCCGGGAGTACCGATAACGATCTGGACACCTTTCTTGAGCTCAAAAAGCTGACGATCATAAGATGCGCCACCATAGATGGGCACCGAGTGGATAGAGCGCTTGAAGGCAGTCAATCGGTGCACCTCGTCGGCGACCTGCTCCGCAAGCTCGCGGGTGGGGCAAAGGATCAGGACCTGAACGGCCTTGCTGGCGGGGTCAACTTTTTCGATAGCAGGAATTGCAAAAGCGGCCGTCTTTCCGGAACCCGTCTGGGACTGTCCAACCAGATCTCCTCCTTCCATCAGGACCGGAATAGCGGCTGACTGAATCGGCGTGGCCTCCTCAAAGCCAAGCTGGGCGACTGCCTTGAGGATTTCAGGTGAGAGCCCAAGGCTGTCGAAGCGGTGTTTTTCCATAAGGCAGGGACTCTACGCACTAAAGAAGCCCGCGTCACCAAGGAACGGACGGGAGAGAAGGATGAATTATGAGTGATGAAGTATGAAGGTCCCGGCAATCACGCCTTTTTCACTCACCAATTCATCCCTCATACTTCATCATTCATACTTTCCCTTGTTCCACACGCAGCCCCCCTCTGTCATGACTATCTGGTGAGCACGGAGATTTCTGAACAGTATGATGTCATTGTTATTGGTGGTGGTGGTGGCGGCATGTTTTGCGCCTTCACAGCGGCGAATCGTGGAAAGAGGGTCCTGCTTCTGGAACACAACGAACGGCTTGGAAAGAAGATCGAGATTTCCGGAGGGGGGCGTTGTAATTTTACCAATATCAACGCCTCCTCAGAGAACTACCTCTCCGGGAACCCTGACTTCTGCAAATCGGCACTGGCCCGCTACACTCCATGGGACTTCATTGGGCTCGTAGAAAAACATGGCATCGCCTACCACGAAAAGAAGCTGGGACAGCAGTTCTGCGACGGCAGTTCGCGTCAGATCATCGGAATGCTGGAGAGCGAGTGCCGCGAAGCCGGAGTCAGACTCCTCTCCCACTGCGATGTCCGTGAGGTAGAAAAGAGAAATAAGTTCGTTATTCACACCTCTCGAGGAACTTTTCAATCCGATGCCCTAGTTATGGCTACGGGTGGGCTCTCTTTTACGAAGCTGGGCGCCAGTGATCTCGGCTATCGGATCGCCCGGAAGTTTGGAATCGGAGTGACGGAACTCCGTCCTGGCCTCGTTCCTCTCACCTTCCAATCCTCGGAAAAAAGCTTTTACGAACCACTTGCCGGAGTGGCTCTTCCGGTACGAATCACTGCCGGAAGCCGTCGCTTCGAGGAGGCCATGCTCTTCACCCATCGGGGACTCAGCGGCCCGGCAGCCCTCCAGATCTCCTCTTTTTGGGATGGAACTTCCCCTCTCGCGATCGACCTTCTACCCGACAAGACAGACTCGGAAGCCTTCGCAGCAGCAACCCGCAGTGGCACAACGGCATTACAGAATCTCTCCAAGATCTGGCCCCGGCGCTTTGCCGAGTCATGGTGTGCTAGGAATGCACCCGAGAAGCCACTTGCACGTTGCAGTAAGGAGGAGATTGAGAGACTCGATGCGTCGCTTCATGAATGGAAGCAGTCCTTCGCCGGGACGGAGGGATACCCAAAGGCGGAGGTGACTTGCGGAGGGATCGATACCAGTGAGCTCTCCTCCAAGACCATGGAGTCGAGGAAGGTTCCAGGCCTTTATTTCATTGGTGAAGTTGTGGATGTTACAGGCTGGCTAGGCGGCTATAATTTCCAATGGGCCTGGGCCAGTGCCAGTGCCTGCGGAACAGCAGTGTGAAGAAAGGATGAATTAAGAATTATGAAGGATGAAACAAGCCACTCGGGAGCGTCGTGTAAGACTGCAACTCAGGAGCAGCCAGTTAGGGCGGTACAGCTTTGCGGGGGCAAAGTGCAGTCAATTATGAGGGATGAAAAGAAACCTGCTATCGACCTCTCCGTGAGGACGAAGTCATTCGCTCTTAGAGTGATTAGGCTCTACAGCGCCCTTCCAAAAAGCACCGTCGCCCAAACTCTGGGAAAACAAGTTCTGAGATCCGGTACGTCCGTGGGTGCGAATTACCGCGAAGCCAACAGATCACGTTCCAGAAACGAGTTCGTTGCCAAGATCGGGGATTCCCTCAAAGAACTGGACGAAACCGCATACTGGTTCGACTTATTGGTTGAATCAGGAGTTCTCTCGCTTCCTAAAGTCAGAGAACTCTGCGGCGAGTGTGATGAACTGACTGCTATCCTCACGACAATTTCAAAGAGGAGCAAGGCCTCCCCTCTTCATCATTCATAATTCATCCTTCATAATTTCTTCTTTTCCGTGCGTAAACGTAATCCCCACAAGACTTCCGATCCTCGGCGCGACACCGAGGAGGCTATTGCCGGTGTCCGTCAGATCTATGCAGAGCTTAAGGCCAACCCTCCAGAGAGGAACTGCACCCTGCTTACCGAGTGCTGCCGCTTTCAACTCACAGGAGCAACTCCCGTCCTGACCAAGGGAGAGGCACTCACTGCGGCGAAGGCTGTCCGCGCAGCAGGCAGAAAGGAACTGCCGAAGCGCGAGGATGGGGCCTGCCCACTACTTCACCCCTACACATCACGCTGCATGATCTACGAGGGACGACCTTTCGGATGCCGTACCCATTTCTGCGAAGCCGCAGGAGGTCCCTACACAAGAAAGGAAGTCACCGAGTGGATCCACCGCCTCGAGGAGATCGACGCGCGAATCGGGGGGGATGGGGGTCGCGACATCACTGTGGCCATCCGGGATGCCCTAGAGGACTTGAAGTAAAGGTTCGAAAGTTGGGGAGTTCGGGATTGATTCCCTTGCTCCTTTCTCCCTGACAATTATTCTCACAGAAATGGAGAAGCGCCCCGGAACAACACTCGTGATCGTCGGTCACGGATCGACGACCAATCCCGATTCCAGCGAGCCAAATCACCGACTAGCTGATGCTATCCGTGAGCGGGGCATTTTCAACCAGGTCCTCTGCTGCTTCTGGAAAGAGGAACCCTCCATGAGAGAGATCTTGCACTCGGTTTCTTCCCCGGATGTCTACATCGTGCCGAACTTTATCAGTGAGGGATACTTCACCCAGACCGTGATCCCAAGAGAACTGGAACTCGAAGGCCCCCTCACCCAACGCAACGGAATGACCATTCGCTACTGCGAACCTGTCGGCAACCATCCCTCGATGACCGAAGTGCTGCTCAAGCG
>JAPJNA010000039.1 GCA_026461395.1 Chthoniobacterales bacterium
ATCAAACCGTAAAAACCAAAATCGAAAAACAAAACTAACATATGAAACTAACAAGCGCTAAATATAACATCAATAAAAACACTTTCCTTGGGGGTTATCTCATCGATTATGACTTGGAAGGAAACCCTCTCTCTGTGGACAGTCATCTGTACCACTCCGCGAAGACGGGATATTACCTGTACCGCACCATTTCGCAGATATGGAAAGAGCGAACCTGGGTGACCGCGACAGCAGAAGAGGCCCGTAACCATGACGATCAGCCCAGGCGCCGTCTCCTGCGTGTGTACAGGGCGATGACCGCTGCCCAAGTTGTACTCATGGTTGCGAACAGCATGATTCCGGCCAAAGGGGGTGCTCGACAACTTGCCATGAAGGCCCTTGAGGGCGCCGGTATCAACTCCTAGCGACATCTCCTGACGGATCCATCACGCAGACTCTTTGCCATCAATCCTATGAAACCCAAGCTCACCACCCATGCTTCACAGCGCATTGCCGAGCGTTGCTCCATTCGCCCGGATGTACTTATTGGCATGATCATCGACGGGGCTACCGCTGTGATCGAGATGCTCTCCGCTGCAAAGTACGCCCATCATCTCTTCTATTCACCGGAGGATATGGAGTGGTTTGTGGCGATTATCAAGAATAGCCGCCAGATCCTCACGGTCATGCCTGCCGATTGGGAGCAAGACCGCGTCTTGATAACGAATGCCCAGAAGCGCAGCGTCCGCAAGAGGGCACTGGAGTGGGAAAGAAAAGGCGCTAAGTCATCCAAGATGCCGCTGGATCACTCCATCCAGTGCAGTTCCACACCTCTGGCTACCGGCACTACGCATGTGGCAAAACCCAGCGAGTCCATTGGCTTACCGGGGTGGAAGGTCATCATCAGCTACACTCTTGATGGCTGTCCTCTTGCTAAAATCTCGGCCGCACTGCTGTCGAACATGGTGCGCCTGACGATTGGGTTAAGCCAAGTGAAGTTCACGATTGGGTGAAGCAGCGCCTGGTTGAAACCGAAATCCCTGTCCTGCAATCCGGGGGATCCGCCTGGAGAAAAAGTCTGGTGTACCAATGGATGGCTGGTCGCTTCTTGAGAACCTTCCGATGACCCAAGAGGAGATCGCCGCATGTGCTTGAGTCTATGGAGTCTTTGAAAGATATCAATGTAAGCAAAAAACCTCTTCTTACTTACATATCAGGGCCTCCCCTAGAGTGAAGAGGCGATAACTAAAAGTTGTGTAATACAAAATAAACAATATTGAAAATCCACTAAATCGTTCCATAGCCCTTTACGCGCTTACAAAAGCGCTACCTAAAAGAGTAAGGTATAGATTTTCTAATTAGAATCCGGAAAAAACAAAGCGATCTTTAAAAATAATCCTTGACTATATTGGGATGACCTGATCTTATCAGCTCCAATAGAACGAACTAACTCTTTTAAAATACACCGAAATATCAATCATATGTCAGAGCTATCCCACTCCAATACCATCCAGTGTCCTAAATGCGATCACGAGTTCGCAATGACCGAGGCGCTCTTGAGCCGCGTCAACCAGCAGGCCCAGGCCGAGATCGAGACACGCCTCCAGAGCGAGCGTGAGAAGATCTCCCGCGAGGCCGAGGCCCGTATCGCAGAGGCTGCCAAGACTGCCGCTGATCAGCGCAAGGCATCCGAGGAATCCGCCCGCAAGCTCCGTGAGGAGGCGGTTGCCGCCGCCGTCCGACTCGAGCAGGAGCGTCAGGCCACCCAGTCCACGCTTCAGACCCAGCGCGAGCAGCTGAATCGCCAGTCAATTGAAGCCCTCACCAAGCAGTTGGGCGAGATGCAGGAGCAGAACCAGCGTCTTGCCGAGAGCCAGCGCCTTGCCGAGATCACGGCCCGCCAGCAGGCTGAGGCCGCGGCCCAGCTTCGTATCACCCAAGTCACCGGCGACATCGAGCAGCGTCTCAAGCAGGAATCAGAGCTTCGGGTTCAGGAGCTGAACCTCCAGCTCGAGTCCCTCCGCGGACAAGTCTCCGCTGCCAACGATCGTGCCAACCAGATCAGCCAACAAAACCAAGGGGCTGCGCTTGAGGCTTCCATCGAGGAACAACTTCGCGCCGCATTCCCTCGCGATATCGTTGCCGACGTTCCCGCCGGTGTAAATGGAGCCGATGTCATGCTTGATGTGGTCAACGATGCTGGCATTGTCTGCGGCCGCATCCTTTTTGAGACGAAGCGCACGGCGAGTTTTTCCAATGACTGGACCGGCAAGCTGGGCGAGGACATGCACCGCGCCAAGGCCGACATCGGCGTCATCATCACCCAGACTATGCCACGTGATATGAAGACCACGGGGATCCGTGGGGGCGTCTGGGTTGCCGACTTCGCCTCCGCCATGACGCTCATCCGCTCACTCCGCTGGGGCCTTCAGGAATCCCATCTTCAGAAGCGTGTTGCCGGACAGTCCGGAGAAGCCTCGGCAATGCTCTACGACTTTGTCACTTCGACCGACTTCCGCAACCGCGTCCAAACCATCCTGAAGACTTACGCCGCGATGAGTGAGACCCTGATGAAGGAGCGCCGTGCCATGGAGAAGATCTGGAAAACCCGCGAACAGCAGCTGGGGGATCTGGCTCGACACACCACGCACGTCATCACTGGCATCGAGACCAAGAGTGGACATCAACTCGACGACGACGGCACTCTTCTGCTTGAGGATGCTGCCGGGGATACTGCTGGAGAAGACATTGATATCGATTTTGAGGATGCCACCCCTACTGTGAAGCGCTCGGCGCTGCCCCCGACAACCAGCGAGGATCTCGACCAGCTCGAGCAACTTGGCGAAGTCTTCTTGAACAAACTCCGCAAGCTGGACGGGTCCGCCGGGAACAAGGCAATGCGCTTCGAGCTCATTTGGGATGCCGAGAAGTTTGAACGCGTCAAACAGTACCTTATCGAGGAAGAGCTCATCGTTACTGGCCGTGGTCGTGGAGGAAGCGTCAGCATCCCTGGTTACGAAAAGAACGCCGATAACGAGTGATTCCCTCTGATTTCAACTTCATCCGACAACCACTCCAGCACATGAAAACTCAACTCGCACGCCTTCAGCAGACCCTTTCCGTTCAAGCCGAACTCATCCATTCCATGGTTCAGGAAATGGCCCTCATCCGTCGCGAGGCTGCCATGTGCCGTGACATGACTGGTTTCCTGGTTTCCATGCTCCTGGATGATGAAGAACTCATGAAGCCTATGGCTCCTCTGCCGGTAGACCCACCTCTAGAAGGTTACTTTGGGCTCAATCCCCGCCGACTCCCCTGAATTTCAAGGCGTCAGATCCCGTCATTCACATCTGCCATCATTCATCCAGATAACCCATCACCTAAAAGCCTCACAACATCCCAGATCCTTTCCCAGCTCTCGACGCTCGACCTTCGACGCTCATCGCTCGGCCAATACTAACAGTCTTCAGCCTAAAATCCTAAACACCTCAACCAATATGAACCTCGACTCCATCCGCACCTCCATCTCCGCTTGGGCAGCACAGCGTGGCATCCAGATCGTCACCTCCGAGCGATCCCTGCCTCCCGCAGAACTCGACATGCGCCCCCTGCTCGATGCAACGGAGTCAGAGTCCGCAGGGCCTGGGTTGCACGTCCACATCGATGCCGTGACTAACGGTGGCCCCGATGCGGACATTGGCTTCTGGATCCCTAATTCACTGAAGAAGGGCTCTTGGAGCGCCATGGCGGAGGATGACGACGAGATCCCCCTCTACTGGATCCCGGACTTCAGCGACGAGGCCTCGCTTATCGCCTTCATTGATCGCACAACGGACAAGTTCCTCCTCCAGCACGTCTACGAGGCAGCCCTCGACGAGTGGCTAGCCGACACCGGTCATTCCTACACGGTCGTGGAGAAGACGGAGTTCTGCGGTGATGCCGCCGCGCTTGCGGAGCGACTCGGGCTGCATGACTGGCTCTTTCTGGAGTTTCAGGATGCCGGCGGCTACGACATCACCCTGGGGATCTCCGGAAAGGGGGGTGCGGCGACCTTCCTTGCTGATGAGGATGGCTTTTTGACCTTTGATCAGCGTGGGGACGGATTCAAGACCGGCGAAGATCTCACCAAGTGGGTCGCCTCCGTCATCTCCTCCAAAGCCTGATTTTAGACTCATAGAACCTGTCCATGAAGCTCAAGCCGCATCCTCTGTATGCCCGGGTTGTGGCATTATTGCGGACCAAGCCCCTCCGGTATCGGAAATGGTCAGGTTTGGGCTTTCGCTCCGTCACCCTGGAATATGCAGGTCCTGAAAAACTACTCGATGGCAAGGGTAGCCTTCGCCATGGGGCCAGGTGGACACCTCCGGGCGGATTTCCTTCCGTCAGCCTCTCCCTCGACCAGAGAACCTCTATCGCCGAGGCACCCCGGATCGCTCATTACTACGGACTCAGGGAGGAGGCGCTCCGGCCCAGAGTACTCTACGCCGTTGACGTCCGGCTTCAGAGAGTCATCGACCTGACCTCCCTGCCTTCGAGGCTTCGCCCGCTTGTCTCCCTTGCGGAGCTTCTCTCCGAGGACTGGCGCAAGATCAACGACGCAGATCATGAATCCACCGGTCAGGGACTTGCCCGTGCGTTTCATGACTCTGGTTGCGAGGGCTTGATCGTCCCCTCTGCAGCGTCTGCCCCCGATAAGAACCTTGTCGTCTTCAACCGCTGCCTCCTCCACGGAAGCTCACTGGAAATCTGCGGAGAGGACGAGGCCAGGGAGTATTTCCAATGACAGATGCAATATTGCATGCAATAATGACTCCATGAAACGATCGATCAAACCGGCACCCGCCAAAAAAACCGTGGCTAAAATGAAGCTCTCGAGCCCGCAGGCGTTCGACCTTCGCCGCTTCTGCCACTCCTTTGCAGTCGGCCCTGAGGAAGTCAGCCGCATGACCGGCGCCGCCCTGCGCACCGTGGCCTACTGGAAGAGCGGCAAGGAGCCCAACGGTCTCACCCAGCAGAAACTCAAGGAACTGGTACACCTCTTCGATGCTCTTTCGGATGTCATCGCCTCCAAATCAATCGGCCCTTGGCTCTCTCTTCCAAATCCTGCGTTTGACGGATCCACGCCTCTGCAGGTTATCGAACGGGGAGAGAGTCACCGCATCTGGCGTATGATCTGGGAACTAGGCTCTGGCCAGCCCGATTGAGTGCACAGCTTCCCCTCCTAATAGTCTTCATCCTTCAGCCTAAGCAGCCCCCATTCTGACTCAACCCGTGACCAGTTTGCGTAAATCTTCCGAGATCCAGAAACCAGCCTCGCCGTGGAGGCGATTCATCAGCGAGCCCGCATCAGGAATGAGCCCTCGCTCCCTGGCCTCGATCAGCACGCCGACCAATCCCACCACCTTCAGCCCTAGGCTCTTGGCCGCGGAACGTCCCAGCCTTTCATCGATTAGCAGGAAATCCGCATTGCACTCCCTTGCCAGCACGATTGCCTCAGCCTCGCCCGCGCCCAGATCATGTCTCAGCAGATTCACGAGATCCTGGTCATGCACGGATTGGCAACTGATCCAAGGGGCCGCTCCGACGGCATCTGCACCAAGCTTTTGCATGCCGGCCTCCACCACTTCCTTCCATACGGCGTCAGGCAAAACCAAGGATCCAAAGATCTCTCTTAGCAGATCAAGCTTGCCGATCCGCCCAAGTGCGATCAGCGGGGAAGCATCCGAGACAATAATCATGCAACCCGGACCCTGGAGAGAACCCTTGCATCTTCAAGAGCCTCCTCCGTTCCGTAGTGGCTACCCAGCTTCCTCGCACCCAATTGAAGCTGAAATGTCCCGACTGGAAGCCCGGCCAATTCCGCTGCTTTTCCCATCGAGAGACGGCCAAGCGAGAACAGCGAGATCGCAAGCTCCAGCTTCAGGTCTGGAACCGACATCCGTGCAGACTCCAGCACATCGGCCGGCAACTCCATGGTCATTGTCGAGGGCATACCCCATCACTACTCCTCGTCACAACCCCAGTCAACCTTCGCCGATTCCCCCCTTCAACTATGCCTCCTCGTTCCAGTTCCCCCTATAACCCATCACCTATTCCCCATCCCCTATTTCTGCCTCTTCCTCCTTCCTAACAGTCCAACAGCCTGCCCGCCTGCTTATCATGTCCAACACCATCCAATGCCCTCAGTGCAGTCACCAATTCGCCATGTCCGAGGCCCTGCTGAAGCAGGTCAGTCAACAGGCTCAGGCCGAGATCGAGATCAGACTGAAGGCTGAACGCGCGAAGCTCGCAAAAGAGTCAGAGCAGCTCCTGGGGGAGGCTACGAAACAGGCCGTTGAGAATGAGCGCAAAGCCGTCGAAGAGGCGCTCCGAGTCCAGAAAGAGAGCCAAGAGCGAGAACAGCTTCTCCAGAAGCAGCGTGAACTCCAGAGCCAGGAAGCAGCCGACCGACTGGTGAAGCAACTCACCGACATGCAGGAGCAGAATCAGAAACTCGTCGAGAGTCAGCGACTTGCCCAGATCGAGGCTCGCCAGCAGGCCGATGCTGCGGCTCAGCAACGCATCGCGCAGGTCACCATCGAACTGCAGCAGAGCATCAAACAGGAGTCTGACCTTAAGATTCAAGGGCTGGAACTCCAGCTTGGAACCGTACAGAAGCAGCTTGAGGAGGCCAGCCGCAAGGCCACGCAAGGCTCCATGCAGAATCAGGGCGCTGCCCTCGAGGCCACCTTCGAGGATCAGCTTAGCTCTGCATTCCCTCGTGATCAGGTTCGCGACGTTCCTACGGGTGTGAAGGGAGCCGATGTCATGCTGGATGTCTTCAATGATGTCGGCACCTCATGCGGACTCATCCTCTTCGAGACCAAGCGTACCCAGAATTGGGGTAACGACTGGATAGGCAAGCTCAGGGAGGACCTCCACCGTGTGAATGCCCATGTCGGAGTCATCGTCACTCAGACCCTCCCTAAGGATATCCAGGGCTGCGGACTCAAGGATGGCATCTGGGTCACTGATTACCCATCCGCCATGACCCTCATCCGTACTCTGCGCTGGGGGCTCGTACAGGTTCAGCTTGAGAAGAAAGTCCACCAACATGCCGAGCAGAACGCCGCACTCCTCTACGGCTATGTCACCAGTCCCGAGTTTCGCAACCGTGTTGTCAGCATCGTCAAGGCCCACACCAACATGCGAGAGGGGATCGGCAAGGAACGCCGCGCCATGGAGAAGCTTTGGAAGCTCCGTGAAACCCAGATTGGCATCGTCGAGCAGAACGTCATGGCTGTCCTTGGGAGTATCGAGGGGAACTCAGGCCATCACCTGGAGGGTGTTGGTGATCTGGAGCTAGAGGATGGAGAAGAGAATCTCCTTGAGGATGCCGAGCAAGCCTGAATCCGCCATCATTCCCCCCCGGCAACCCATCCTTTTCACCTTTAACTTTTTACTTTTTACCATGCTCCATCTCCTTCTTGGCTTCTGTACCGGCCTTCTGCCAGCCCTGATTGTGTCGCTTGTGATCATCCGCAAGGTGAACGGGGAGAGTGCTTTGCTTCGTGAACGCCTCGCTGCCGAGGAAGCGTCGAAGCGCCACTTCATGGAGCTAGCGAACAGGCATGAGGGCACCGTTGCCCTCTTCTACCAGGAACAGAAGCGGCTGGAGGTTGAGTTGGCCCACCGATTTACGGGACAGGAGCAGGTTGCAGCTTGATCTGGGAAAATGTTCTTTCACCTAGCACTCCAAGTGATACATCCGTAGCTACCGAGATCTCTCATCGCAATTATATATGTCAAAACTGGATCAATATGCCGCCGACCTTCATCAAGAGGTCCTTGTAAAATGTGCCGATGATGCCAATCAAGAGGCGAAGGAGGACTCGTTCGTTGAATTCGTGACTGAGCAGCTCAGTGATCATAACGAGGCTGATTTTGCCGAGGTGATCCGACCGGCCTCTAGATGGAATGCAACAAGGGGAACTCCTCCCCAGCCATCTGCAAAAATCAACGCATGGGCTATTTCGGGGGATGGTTCCATGTTGGACCTCTATGTGGCTGCATATAAAGGAGGCGGTTGTCGTAATGATCTCGCACGATCCGAAGTCATTAGAAACTTTGATTTGATCAAAGGATTCCTTACAAGGGCGTTGTCAGGAAATACTCTAACGGTTTCTGAAGATAACGATGCATTCGAGGTCATTTCCAAAATCCGTGAATCTTCAGAGGAACTGTCGAAAGTCAGACTGATCCTAGTCACAGACGGTGTGGTGAAAGGAGATATATCGGAGTTAAAACCCTTCAGAATCTCTAATGTAGATGTTTCTTTTGTTCTTTGGGATTTGGTGCAACTGAGCCGTCTGCAACCTGGAGAACAGCATGTGATAGAGTTGGATTTCGAGAAGCTGCAGACATCCCGGCTAGGCTGCATTGCAACAGAGGATGTATCAGGTGAATACAGGACATTCCTTGCTTTCCTACCCGCCCCATTGCTTCGACGTATCTATAATGAATACGGTCAGCGGTTACTGGAAAGAAATGTGAGGGCGTTTCTCCAAGCTAAGAACACTGTTAACAGTGGAATTCAGCGCACCCTCAAGGAAGAGCCTGAGCGCTTCCTTGCGTATAATAACGGATTGTGTTGCACGGCGTCTGGCATCGATGTGGAGATCGGAAAGAATGGCCTTGGATTGATAAAAAGTGTTTCGGACTTTCAGATTGTTAATGGTGGGCAGACCACTGCGAGCATCTTCCATGCTAGCAAGAACAATATAGATATTTCCAGTGTGGTTGTGCAGATGAAGTTGACCGTTGTTTCCGATTCAAAATCCGTCGAAGCGATTGTCCCGCTGATCTCAAAATTTGCCAATAGCCAGAACAAGGTTGCATCCGCTGATTTTGCGGCAAACGGAGCCTTTCATCGTTATATGGAGCAGGTTTCCAGGTTATGCTGGGCTCCAGGAAAAAGTGATCTGGAAAGGGGGACACATTGGTATTATGAACGCGCTAGGGGATCGTATGAGGTCGACAGAAGCAAGGCCGCCACACCGGCCAGGAAGCGTGAATTCGACAAGGAGAATCCCCGCTCGCAGAAATTCACAAAAACCGACCTGGCGAAGTTCGAACTGTCGTGGATGGGGGATCCCGATATC
>JAPJNA010000040.1 GCA_026461395.1 Chthoniobacterales bacterium
GCTTCTTGGTGACTGCTTTGGCAGGAGCTTTCTTAAGCGCTTTCACGGCCTTGCCAGCTGGTTTTGCCGCCTTCGCGGAAGCTTTTTTCGGGGCAGCGGCTTTCTTGGCCGGAGCTTTTTTAGCAGGTTTTTTGGATGCCATAACGGAATCGGATGAGTGTGTCTGTTTGGTGTTGGGGGAAAATAGGGGAGGGGCTTGTTATAGCTCCCCACGAGATCTCGCAAGAGAAATCTTTTGTTAAAAAAGATCCTTCCAATTTCAGAAGATGATCCGCCCGGCAGACAGGAAGGCCAGAAGTCCCAGTCGGATGCTCCAGAGAATGGTGCGGATCCAGTTTGTCGAGACGAGAAGTTCCATGGCCTTGGCGTCGGGACGTTGCTCCAAAAGATGGTGCAGGGGTACCTGAATCAGGAAAGTGCTTGCCCAGATCAGCGCAAGACAGCCAAGCGACCAGAGATAGAGGGGGGTGAGTCCTATCGCTGTCGGCATTTTTCCTCCCGAAGCAATGGAGAGCAGCAGAAGTGCAATCGCGGCCCCCAACTCGATTAGCATCAAGGGCGCCACCACGAAACCGGTCCTCATGGCGTGAGACTGTTCGTACGCAACGAATCCCTCAGTGGGAATCTTCAAGAATAGGGGATAATGGACGATCTGCACAAACCAGATGATGCCTGCCATCATTGCTGTCGCAAGAAGCTGGGTTAGCAAAAGAGTGCGCGGGGTGAGAGGTTCGAACATCATTCCAAAATCCTAAAGGAAGTGATCGAGGATTGTAGAGAGAAGATGTCTGTCCTAGCGTCTGTGACTCGCTTTAGGCTCTCGAGCAACGAACCGTATTCTCATTTCCATGAAACCTCTCCCCGGCTTCCGAGACCTCTTTCCCGAGGATTTTGCGCGGCGCAACTATTTGGTCGGCAAATGGAAGGAAACGGCCCGTCGTTACGGGTTCATCGAATTCGATGGACCCACACTTGAGTCGGCAGAGCTCTATCGGAAGAAAAACAGTGGCGGCGAGATCCTCGGGCAGCTCTATGAGTTTATTGACAAGGGGGAGCGGGCCGTGGCCCTTCGCCCCGAGGTAACGCCGACGCTGGCCCGGATGATTGCGGCGCGTCACCGAGATTTTCCAAAGCCGATGCGCTGGTTCAATGTCGGTACCTGCTTCCGCTACGAGCGCCAGCAGCGGGGGCGCCTGCGAGAGTTCCTTCAGTTCAACTGCGACCTGGTAGGAGACTCTTCGCCCGCGGCAGACGCAGAAGTGATTTCCCTGCTTATCGACCTGCTTCGTTCTTTCGGATTGGGGCCTGAGGATTTCGCCATCCGCCTAAGCGACCGCTCCGCATGGCATGATTTCATGACCCTATATGGAGTAGAGAAGGAAAGGGCCGGTGAGTTCCTAACGATCGTCGATCGGATAGAAAAAATGCCCCCCGAGAAGACCGAGGAATTGTTGGCTCCCTTCGGTATCACACCGGCCACTCTGCAGGAGTTTATTACCCGCGCAGAGATCCCTGCGCTAGATCCCTTGTTAGCCGATCTGGAAGCCCGTGGTCTACGTGGCTATGTGCGCCCTGACCTCGGGGTGGTGCGCGGACTCGCCTACTATACGGGAGTTGTCTTCGAGGCCTTCGCGTTACGAGCCGGCCTGCGGGCTATCGCCGGCGGGGGCCGCTACGACCGCCTGCTTGCGGATCTGAGCGACGGATCGGCCGATCTGCCGGCCGTAGGGTTCGGTGTCGGGGATGCCGTCCTGTTGGAGCTTCTCAACGAATGCCCTGCCGCCAAGGCGCAGGAGGAAGCGGCTCTCAAAGCCGATGCGCCTGTGCAAATCTATCTCGTGATCGCCGATGAGGCCCACCGATCCAACGCTCTGGCTCTGGCCCAACAACTCCGTGGCGAGGGTTGGCGTGTAGGTTTTCCTCTGGCCCAAGAAAAAGTTGGCAAGCAGTTTGGCTCGGCCGAGACGCTTGGTGCTTCCCATGCCGTCGTCATCGGTGCCGAATGGCCCGAGGTCAAGGTGAAGCGACTCTCCGACCGCATGGAGCAGGAGCTGGACCATGCCACCCTGGCCATCTGGCTGGCCGAGCAATGCGCTGTTTGATAACTCCTTTCTATTTTTCTTCTTCCGACCTAATAGCCTTCAGCCTAAACCGCTAAACACCTTTTTATCCCATGCACTACCGTGACTGCCTCTGTGGCGCCCTGCGCCCTTCCGATATTGGACGCGATCTCACCCTGAGCGGTTGGGTCGCTTCACGCCGCGATCATGGTGGCGTTATCTTCATCGACCTGCGTGATCGCGACGGCATCACCCAGGTGGTCTTCCGGCCTGAGGTCCATGCGGAGGCAGCCTTAGCCGCGCACAGCCTTCGCTCCGAGGATGTGATCACCGTTTCAGGTCAGGTTACTGCCCGTCTGGCCGGCACCGAGAATCCCAAGCTCCCGACCGGTGCTGTGGAACTGGTCGCCTCCACACTTACTGTGCTGAATCGCTCAGAGGTTCCTCCCTTTCCGATGGATGAGCGCATCGCCAACGAGGATCTGCGCCTGACCCATCGCTTCCTCGATCTGCGCCGTCCTGCGATGGCTGCGAACCTCCGCCTCCGTCACCGCATCACCAAGTCGATCCGCGATGTCCTCGATACGGAGGGCTTCTGGGAGATTGAGACGCCGATTCTCTCCAAGAGCACCCCGGAAGGGGCCCGCGACTTCCTTGTTCCCTCGCGGCTCACGCCCGGAGCCTTCTACGCTCTACCGCAGGCTCCCCAGCAGTACAAACAGCTCCTGATGGTGGGAGGTGTCGACAAGTACTTTCAGATCGCCCGGTGTTTCCGTGATGAGGATCTGCGTGCCGACCGCCAGCCCGAGTTCACCCAGGTCGATATCGAGGCTTCCTTCGTGAAGGCGCAGGATCTTCAGGATCTCATTGAGAAAATGTTCCAGCGGATTTTCCGTGAGTCGCGAGGAGTAGAGATTCCCGTGCCTTTTCCCCGCATGACCTATGCCGACGCGATGAACCGCTACGGCAGTGACAAGCCCGACACCCGCTTCGGCATGGAGATCGTGGATGCCGGAGACATTTTCGCCCAGAGCCAGTTCAAGGTCTTCCGGGGCGCCCTTGATTCAGGCGGTGTCGTGAAGGCGATAAATGCCAAGGGATTCGCCAGCATCACCACCGGCCAGATTGAGGAGCTTACCGAGCTGGCTAAGTCAGCCGGAGCGAAGGGCCTCGCCTTCATCAAGGTCGAGAATGGTGAGTGGAAGTCCCCGATCGTGAAGTTCTTTAGCGAGGAGGAGAAAGCCGCACTTTCCATCCGTCTCGACATGCAGGAAGGTGATCTTGTCCTCTTCGGCGCCGACGCTTGGGAGACTGCCTGTACTGTACTCGGGCGTGTCCGCCTGCGAGTCGCCGAAGTCCAGAAGCTCACTATCGATCCCAATCAACTCAACTTCCTCTGGGTCGTCGACTTCCCGATGCTCGCCTTCAATGCCGAGGAGAACAAGTGGAACGCCGTCCACCATCCCTTCACCCGTCCCAAGACCGAGGATCGCGATCTGCTCAAAGATCCCTCGAAGCTCGGAGAGATCCGTGCCGAGGCCTATGATATCGTGCTCAATGGGGTTGAGATCGGTGGCGGAAGTATTCGTATCCATGAGGGAGATCTCCAGGCTGAGACCTTTTCCGTGCTCGGTATTAATGACGTGGAGCAAGAGGAACTCTTTGGCCATCTGCTGCGTGCCTTCCGCCATGGAGCGCCTCCGCATGGTGGAATCGCGCTAGGTCTGGATCGCCTTGTGGCACTTATCGCAGGGGAAGAATCGATCCGCGAAGTCATCGCCTTCCCGAAGAACAACCGCGGCGCCGAACTCCTCACCGGATCGCCGGCTCCCGCCGAGATGAAGCAACTCCGCGAGCTTTATATCTCTTCGACAATGAAGCCAAAGCAAACCGTGGTACCGGGATCTTCTGCGGCTGGAGTCGTCGCTCCCTAATTCTCGATCTACCGATGCAGCCTCAACTCCTTCCGGGTTTCGAGGCAACGGTTGACAGGGTCATTCATGCCCCCGAGCTACCGTCACCACCTGATCAACCTCATCCCTTTGTCTACTACATCACGATTCACAATCGGAGCGATCAGACCATCACGGTAAAGGGGCGCAAGTGGGTCGTTCGCAGCGAGGATGGTCACGTCACGGCCGTCGAGGGAGATGGTGTGGTCGGTTGCTTTCCTCGACTCGAGCCGGGTGAGCATTTCTCGTATAATAGCTACCACACGACGGCGGGTCGCGCCTTGGCTGAGGGATCCTATTTGGCGATGACTGAGGAAGGAAATGCGGTCGTGGCAAGAATCCCTGCCTTTCAGCTGATTCCTCCAGAGAGTTAAAAATGGAACTCAGGAACTCAGAAAAAAAAGCAAAGGCAATTTCAGGTGGGAGTGCTGCAATAGTGGAATTCCATTCCTTTATTTTTTTCATTCCTGAGTTCCTGAGTTCCATATTCATCCCACTGCATTATAAGTAGGACTGATGCGCGCTGCCTTTCATCACACTCATGAGTACGGAGGGTTTCGGCTGCGATACGGACATGCCCTTCCTTACGGGGCGAGCCATGTCCCGGGCGGGGTGAATTTCTCAATCTACTCCTCCCACGCCACCTCCTGCACGCTTGTGCTCTTTCGCAAAGGGGAGCCAGCTCCCTATGCGGAGATCCCTTTCCCCCCGGAGTGTAAGATCGGCGATGTGTACACCATGATCGTCTACGATCTGGACTACGAAGAGACAGAATATGGCTTCCGAATGGAGGGACCCTATGATCCGAAGGCCGGAAACCTTTTCGATCCGAAGCGAATTCTGCTCGATCCCTATGCTCGTGAAATCGGTGGACGCGACGTCTGGCTCTCCCTGCCTCCGGAGGAGGAGGTCTATCCGCATCGGGCACGAATGCCTTATGAGGACTTCGACTGGGGGCATGACCGCCCGATCAATTTGCCCGTTCAAGATCTGGTGATCTACGAGATGCATGTGCGCGGGTTCACTCGCCATCCCTCCTCTGGCGTCAGGCATCCGGGAACCTACGAGGGGATCATCGAGAAAATCCCCTACCTCCAGTCGGTCGGCGTGAATTGCGTGGAGTTGATGCCAGTTTTCGAGTTCGACGAGTACGAGAACAAACGGATCAATCCCGAGACCGGCAACCGTCTCTGCAACTACTGGGGATACAGCACTGTCGGTTTTTATGCGCCGAAGGGCGGATATGCGGCAACCGGTCACCACGGCAACCAGGTCTCCGAGTTCAAGGGCATGATCAAAGCGCTCCATGCCGCCGGCATCTCCGTGATCCTCGACGTGGTCTTTAATCACACTGCCGAGGGAGATCTGCGAGGGCCTACGATCTCCTTCCGGGGCATCGATAATCAGACCTATTATATGCTCAACCCAGACGGGAGCTACGCGAACTACACCGGTTGCGGCAACACACTGAACTGCAACCACCCCGTGGTCCGTTCCTTCGTGCTCGATTGCCTGCACTACTGGGTCTCCGAGTTCCATATCGACGGGTTCCGCTTCGATCTTGCCTCTGTACTGGGCCGCGATCGCAACGGCCATCCTCTGGCCAATCCCCCCTTGCTCGAGGCTCTGGCCCTTGACCCTATCCTGGCGGGCTGCGATCTCATTGCCGAGGCTTGGGATGCAGGAGGACTCTACCAGGTTGGCAACTTCCCCTCCTATGGACGATGGATGGAATGGAACGGCCATTTTCGTGATGCGGCGCGACGTTTCCTGAAAGGGGATTCGGGCGTTGCTGGCGAGGTAGTGCAGTGCATCCTGGGTTACCCCAGTCTCTACGCATCCTCCGGCAGAAAGCCTACCGCTTCCGTGAATTTCCTGACCTGCCATGACGGCTTCACCCTGCGCGATCTCTTCACGTACAATGACAAGCGCAACCTGGCCAACGGAGAAGAAAACCGTGACGGGGCGAATGATAACAACTCCTGGAACTGTGGCGTCGAAGGGGAAACCGACGATCCCGAAGTGAATGCCCTGCGTGCACGATTCCAGCGCAACGCCATGGCCTTGCTCTTCCTGAGCCAAGGGGTGCCAATGCTTTCCATGGGTGATGAACTCGGTCGCACCCAAAATGGCAACAATAACGCCTACTGCCATGACGAGGAGTGGAACTGGCTCGACTGGACTCAGGAGCAAGAGGGAGGGGAAGCTTTGGGACTCAAGCGTTTTGTCGGCCTGATGGCCGAGTTTCGTCGTCGGCATAGCCAGCTACACAGGACAGAATTTTTTACAGGCATGGATGTTCAGGGATGTGGCTATCCCGACATCGGGTGGCATGGGGTGAAGCCTCGCCAGCCTGATTGGGGTTCTGAAAGCCGATCAGTCGCCTTCATGATCGCCGGGAAAATGGATGAATCCTACGGCCCGGAGGCTGACTTCATCTATGCCGCCTTCAACATGTGGCACGAACCTCTTTCCTACGGACTGCCGAAGCTACCCTCCGGAATGCGATGGAGTCTTGTGGTTGACACAGCCCGGTCCTCGCCGGACGACTTCTTTGAACCGGGCTCCGAACAACTCATCGCCGATCAGTCCACCATCACCCTAACCGAGCGCTCTGTGATCGTCCTGATCGGGAACAGATCAGGACGGTTGGGGTAGGCCCCCTGATAACTTTGCTTGAAATACTGCCTACTTAAGGCATTTTCTTCCTTCCCACTATGACACCCTATCGTCCAGTGGCCTAGTACACTCCCCTTTCACGGGAGTAACACGGGTTCGAATCCCGTTAGGGTGGCCACTTCAAAAAGTGGCCTAATCGCCTCTGAAAGTAGATAAATAGAGGCTTCGTAGCCGATCAGCCCTCGCAATTCGTTTTTGCGGTTCCTTGCAGTTCTTGCGGTTAATTTGTCCTGTTTGTCCTGCAAATCCAACCCCACCTCCATTCCGTGAGAGAGAGTCTCTTCAGTCATCAAAATCACCCCCTTTGAAATGTTGCTCCCAACCGGGAGCACCAAGTTCGTTTTTTTCGTGCAGGGTGCTGCGGATGAACACACCCCAACCACCCGAAAACGACATCCATAACGCCGATACTCGGCACCCCGTTGACCACATCGAACCCCTGCCCGAGGGAGGAGACGATAGCATCGAGCGCATCTGCGAAGTGCTCGGCAGAACCTTTGAATGGGTCGCCGAGGCGGACGATGCGTCCGAGAAAGGACTCCGTGCCGCTGTGGTGCTCTACTGCGTCCGTTCCGACTTGGTCGGAAAGGAAAACCTAGAGGATCTCGCATTCTCCCTCCATTACACCGAGAGCGAGGTTGAGGAACTCGTCCTCAACTTCAGCCACGCCATCAACTGGAGGTAACCGTGGAGGAATCCCTCCCCAACTTCATCCACGGAGCGATTTATCGCGCCAAGGGAGGGATTCCACACTCCTCGGCATCCAACTCTCGTTTCAACTGCTTCACCCCAGCCTCTAAGACGACCCCTCCAGAGGCCTACGTCGCCGACTGCTGGGTTTGCGATGCCTTCGGAAGGGTAGACCCAGGTCTGAGCATCTCGCCCGTTCCTGTGCGCAGGGAGGACCTCGGAAAGATCATCAACACCCTAGGCCATAGCCAAGGGATCTAAACCATGCACCATCTGGAACCCCAAGAATTCTACCCTCTGATTCTGGAGGATTACTTCTTCAGCCAGGTGGATCGTGGAACTCCCCCCGAGGAGACGGCACTCTTTACCGGCAACTTTGAGGGAGAAGACCTTCCGTCAGCTGTGGGGCGCCGCTTCGGTCTCTCCGAACATGAAGCGATCATCCACCTGGTGCATGCACGCGAGGAGGTGATCCTGTGAGCAAGGACATCTACCAGATCATTACCGAGCGGTTCATCGAACAGCTCAAGAAAGGAACCGTCCCATGGCAGAAGCCCTGGGCGGGAGTCCAGAATATCGTCTCCAAGAAACCCTACCGAGGGATCAATTCCCTCATCCTGGGAGGAAGCGAGTTTATGTCTCCCTACTGGCTGACCTTCAAGCAGGCCCACGACCTTGGTGGAAATATCAAGAAGGGTGAAAAGGCCACACCCGTCATCTACTACAAGCTCTTCGAGAAACGGGATGACCACGGAAACATGATCCTGGGGAGCAATGGACGCCCCACTCGGATCCCCTTCATCCGCTGGAGCAATGCCTTCAATCTCGACCAGACCGAGGGGATCGAAGCCCCGGCTCAGACAATCGTCCAGAACCCCCTCCAACCTCTCGAAAAGGCAGCTAAAATCGTTGAGGGGGCCAAAATCTGTCCGATCTATCACACCGGATTCGTGGCTGCCTATTCCCCGGCAGAGGACTCGATCCGAATGCCGGCTCAAAAGACCTTCCGCAGCAGCGAGGCCTACTACCAGACCCTCTTCCATGAGATGACGCACTCCACGGGTCATTCCTCCCGGCTCGACCGGGAGGGAATCACCCTGCCGGTGAAGTTCGGATCAGAGCGATACTCCAAGGAGGAGTTGATCGCAGAGCTGGGGGCCTCCTTCCTCTCGAACGAGGCGGGGATCCTGAACCAAGTTCAGTTCGATAATTCAGCTGCCTACTTGGGCTCCTGGATCGAGAAGTTCCAGAATGATCCAAAGATGATCTTCACAGCTTCTTCACAGGCTCAGAGGAGTACAGATTTCATCCTCGGGATCGAGCAGAAGGAGTCCCTTGGGGAATCGCAGTCTCCGGCAGGTCTGGCAGCCCCCAAACCCGAAGAAGTCCTAGCCCAAAAAACCCTGGGCCAGATGTCCCTGCGGAAAGGCCTCCATCTATGACAACCAACCCCATGTATCCACATCCCCATCACGCTCATTGGCCGGAGTCAGCCGCTGCGCTTTTGGCACTGGGTTCCGCTGAAGCTTTCACCCGGTGCCAGCCTCCTCCATCCAATCAGCTCACCATGCAAAAAGATCTGCTTTCCACCCGCCCTTTACCGTCAGTCGTAGGCTTCACCGTCCTTCTTCCGGCAATCGGCTCCTTACCCCATGCCAACCCATTCGATTTTGCACCTTGGAGCAACCGGATTTTGACCCGCTCCTTGGGCACTTTTCCCGGTTCAAATGTAACAGAGCAAAGTGATTTTTCCGGGAAAAACCACAGCTCCGCTTTTGCTGCGCAAAAAACTTGTTCCTGCGCGTGTCGGGCACGCTTCGGAATCCACCCGGCAATTCACCAAAACTGACCATGCCTGCCATCACCGTTCCCGGCACACGCCGTGTTGAAATGACCCTCTCTCCCGATGGGATCAGGAGACTCAAAGCACTCCAAAAAATGCTCGGGTTTGCGAAGCGAAGCGAGGTTATGGAGGCCCTGCTTTTCAAGGCGGCAGTGGAGCAAAAGATCGATCCGGATTTGAGTGCCCGGCTTGAGCAAAAGATCGACTATCTCATCGAACGAATCGATCTGGTCACATGAAGGATGGGATGATCTTTCCGTTCAAAAAGACGTGGAGATCGCGTCTGGATTTGGAGTATCTCGACGAGACTTCTGGTCGCAAAATCGAGGCCAGAATGGGTCAATCCCAGTCTGAAGATCAGGCGGATCACACTGCAGTTGGCAAGAAGCTCAAGCAGTTCGCCGACTACGCCTCCAAGGAGACTTTGGGCCAGGTACATGCGGGGGGATTCCTCCATCACAGGATTGTTTTGAACCCCGACGGCAGTCAGACCTCACCCTTTGCCTTGAGTAATGCCGAGAGAAAAAAACGGATCTGTGATGCCTGGATGGAGCACTTGCAGAAGTTCAAAACCTCCTCTTCCAACCCCGTGATACAGCATCGGTTGGTCTTCACGATGTCAGAGGCTTTTCATGACAAGTTGGTGGAAGCAGGGATCAATCCCGACATCGTTCTCCGCAGCTCACTCAAGTCGGTTTTGAACCGTTTTCAACAGCGGTTTCATCCGAAGGACTCGATTGGATACGCCTACGGCCTTCATCACGATACGGACAACCTCCACGCCCATGTGGCCATCTGTCCTCGCACAGCAAAGGGGATCTATGTCGGCGTCAGCATGTCGCGCTCCCGTGAGTCGGGAAACAAGAACCAGATGACCTATCTGATGCGCTCTTTTGCGCGCGAAAACCGTCGCTGGGACAAGCTCCTTGCCGATCCCGAGAAGCTCAAAGCAATCCTCGAGAAGCGTCTCGATGCCGACAAGATTTCCAGCTTTCCGAAGATCGCTCCGAAGCAGATGGAGGCCTTGGATCTGGACCAATCCCTCTACGCTACGCGTCTCCGCCATACGTACCGGAGCATCCAGGAAGTCGAGGCCTCGCTGATGAAAAAGCGGCAGGCCCATCGAACCGTTCGGATCCTCCGCCGTCTCCCTCGCCTCCTTGGGAGGAGGAAACCGATGCCGGTTCGAACCATCGAGAAGGTCGCAGGAGCTGTTGAGAAATACTCCCTTCGCGAGATGCAAACCCTCCTCTACCGGATGAAGCAATCCTACCGGGAGGATCATCAGATCTACTGCCAGCACTACAGATTCCCAACCAACAACCAAACCCAAAACCAGACCCATGGCCATCACAGGACCCAATCGCAAAGAATCTGATCATGTCATCTATTCTGAACACGTCATCTGTGAAGGATTCGTATTCAAACCCTCGCACGTCGATGCGTTCTACCACCAAGCGCTCAACGAAGCTGCCGGAGTCACGACCGTAAAGTTCAAGTCCTACTCCCAGGATGTGAAGGATTCGGAAATGAAGCTTTTCAACTATCTGGTGAACCGCTTTTCCCCAACGCTTCCGGATGAACCTTGCTGACCTGATCATCTTTTCCCTCAGCATCGTCGGGGCTATCGCAGGACACTTCCTGCTCATTGCTCCCTACTCGTGGCTGGTCGTCTCCCTCTGCGCTCTCTTCGGAGCATGGAGCCTCTTTGGGGAACCCCATGCTGGGAATGTGGTGGTCCGGTTGGGTGGACTCTCCTGGTCGATGGAGGATTTTGTCCGGGGATGGCTCATCACAGGAAGAACCGGATCGGGAAAAACCCAGTCCGGAATCAACACCATCACCTTCCAGATCTTCCAGAACGTGAAGAACTGGGGCGGCATCTGCCTGGATCAGAAAGGGCTCTACTGGGAGATCCTTGTCCGGATGGCCGCCCACTTCGGGAGGAGTGAGGATCTGATCCTTCTGCAAACTCGTCCTGATGGTGAAAGCGTCCTTTGGAGGTCTCCCTACAGCATCAATCTCACGGGTAATCCCGATGTCCCGGCTTCCACCTATGCCAAGGTCATCGTCGATACGGCTCTTTCTCTAAGCGGGGGACGTGGAGGTAACCCTTTCTTCCCGATTCGTGCTCAGTTGGCCATCCAGACCGCCTTCGAGATCCTCAGACATTTAGAGAGTTATGTGACCATCCCGAACATCCACCGACTCCTGCTCAATGCCACCGATGCCAACAAGACTTTGGCTATACTGGAGAAGCGGAGTGATCAGCGATCCCGGGAATTGATGGCCTCCTTAAAGAGCTACCTTGATCAGCCTCCTGAGCAATTGGGAGGAGTTCAGGGAACACTCAGCACCTATCTGGAGTTCTTCCTCAACCCCGAGATCGCCGAAGTCTTCTGTGCGGAGGAGCCGACCTTTTCAGTCTCGGAGATCGACCGGGGCAAGATCGTCTGCCTTGCAATGCCTCAGAAGTTCCAGACCGAGCGCCTCTACATCAATACGATCCTGAAGCTCTCCTACTACTTCCATGCGCTCAGCCGTTTCGACAAACCGGCCGAGGCACGGGAGAAAGATAACCTTCTGATTCTCTTTGCTGACGAGGGACAGGAAATCATCACCGGGGCCGAGTCGGCCTTTGCCGATCACCGGGCGGCAGGTGTCATCCGTGAGGCTAGGGCCACTATTGTCTTGGCTACCCAAGCCTACACCTCGCTACTTGGATCGCTCGATAAGCGCTATGCCGATGTCCTGATGCTGAATCTCAGCAATGAGCTGATCTTCACCGTGGCCAATCATGACTCAGCCCAGATTGCCTCGAAGAGTATCGGTGAGCGGGAGGTCACCGAGAAATCGTGGGGATGGTCCGCAGGTAAGCGGTCCTACAACTATCAGACTCGGATCAAGCCATGGTTCGAGGCCTTCCGGTTGAGAAAGCTTCCGCGCTTTACGGCGATTGTTTGCCACTGCGAGAAGCCTTACAGGAAGCGACTCCTGCCTCCCATCACTCCTGAGGGCAGCTACCCCACTTGGTTCACCCAGTTGCGGCCAGACTATGCCCTGCGCCAGTGGTTCCAGCGTCTGACTTCTTGATACCCCGATACCTTTGATGACCGATCCAACCCTCATTCAGAAACTCTCCGGCTTGGAGGGATACCTTTCCTCTAAAATCAAGGGACAGAGCCATGTCATCCCCAAAGTCTGCTCCGTCTTGGAGAGGGGAGAGCTTGGACTCCAGCCTCCTGAGAAGCCTTTGGGATCGTTCTTATTCTTGGGGCCTACCGGCGTGGGAAAGACCGAACTGACCTTGGAGTTCTCAAGATACCTTTTCGGTGAGGGAGAGATCCATCGCTTCGACATGTCGGAGTTTCAGCATCTCGACAGCGTGAAGCTCTTTCTTGGAGATGAATCAGGCCACCCAGGACGATTGGGCAAGGTACTTGCAGAGAACAGCAAGGGCGTCCTCCTCTTCGATGAAATCGAGAAGGCTCACCGGTTGATCTGGGATCTCTTCCTCCAGATGCTTGATGCTGCTCGGATTACCCTAGCAGATCATCAGACCCATGATCTGAGCGGATTCTTTATTGTCTGCACCAGCAACATTGGCTCCCAGCAGTTGCTCCGACCGACCCGATTGCCCTTTGCGACCTTGGAGCGGGCTGTCTTATCGGAACTTCACCGACATTTCCGGCCAGAGCTGATCGGGAGGTTTGATGAGAAGATCGTCTTTAGACCTCTATCTTCGGAGACCCAGCGCGAGATTGCCCGTTTGGTCATCAACGAGGAGTTGGCGAGGTTCCGTGAGAAGGGCTTTGATCTGAGCATTTCAGGGGAGGCTTTGGAGTTTCTTGTCCGGAAGGGGATTCATCGCACTTTGGGTGCTCGTCCGATGAAACGGACTGCTCAGAAATATATTGGCGATGCGATCCGGATGGCTCTGAGGAGTGGAGAAGGGGTGAGTGGAGTGGTTGGGGTTGGTGCTGAAGGGGATTTACTGAGTGTCGACAGTCTGCCTGTTAAGTAATTCAGATGTTTTTATTGTCAAAGCAGTTAAATGACTTACCTTGCGGGTATGCCTAAAAAACGCGATGGAATTATGACGGTGAGGATCGCGACGGATGAGAAGGATGTCCTTCAGAAAATAGCGGATATTGCCGATGTGACCCTCAGCGACGTGGTGGTCCGAGCGGTCAGGGATTTCATCGAAGCCCATCCGATTTCTCCGAAGAAAAAGCCGAAAGGGTAATTGCTGGGGTATAGGCAGGGCTCGGCGAGCCTGCCCTCGCCGTAAAGCGTGGAAAAAGAGTCTGACTTACCCCGGCCGAGCTTCAGCGGCACTAACGGCTGAATCTGACCGGACGGTTTGATGGGAAAGTCTCGTCTTCAAGCCTTTTACACCGGAGACCCAACGGGAGGTAGCTCTGATCGTGATCGGGGGAGGAGGTGGAGCGTTACCGGGAAATGGGGATTGAGCTCGCAGTGGAGGAAGAGACCTTGGAACTATTGATCAGGAAGGGAATCACCAAGGCTCTAGGAGCTCGTCCGATGAAGCGTACAGTTCAGAAGTACTTGGGGGATGCGGTCAGAGAGAGGATGAAGTCCTCTTGAGTCGCTCTTTTGAAAAAAGGAGGATGCGGGTAGAGTTCAGCCATGTGCGGCCGTTTTGTTCGAAAAGGAGAACCCAAGAAGGTTGCCCAAAATCTTGGCGCTGTAGCCGGTGAGGAGAACTGGACGGAGAGCTACAACGCAGCTCCCAGTGCCATAATCCCCATCGTCACTGCTGATTCCAGTGGCCGGAGCATGGTCCCTGCTGTTTGGGGATTCACCTCCTCGGGCAGGGGTCCTCTCTTCAACGCTAGGGCCGAGACCGTGGACACCCTCCCCAGCTTCCGCGATGCATTCCGCGTGAACCGATGCTTGATTCCCGCCAGCGGCTTTTACGAATGGCGTCCCAGCGACCGTCAGCCCTTCTACTTCGAGATGGTAAACGGTCACCCTTTGACCTTTGCGGGGATCTGGAAACAGGTTGGCAACCACCTCCAGGCAACGGTCATTACCACCAAACCGAATACTGACATGGGTGGCGTTCATGACAGGATGCCAGTGATTCTCTCTCCTGATACTTGGACTAGTTGGCTCTCCGCTACTCCAATACCCGATAACCTACGCCGGAGACTCCCTTCCCCCTCAACTGATGGCACCCTATCTCGTTGGCCCGTGGGTAGAGGCGTTGGCATTATCAGGAACGACTATCCGGGACTGATTGATCCGGTGGAACCCCCTGCGATTGCCCAGGAGTTGTTCTGACCCTCACCAAATCCCCGCCAGATCTTCGTCATCCAAAGACATCTACATCTTCGTGAACAGCATGCTTGAGGGAAATGCTCTCGTGACGATTGACGGTGTCCTGAAGAAAACAGGAGTAACCTAATCCTTCAGGATGCAGTCTTCCATAGGAGCAAAAGCAAGACCCCCAGAACGGCACATAAAATCAGGAGTTTTTTCGCCATGGACCGCTGCTCTGCACGGGAATGTTTTCGAGTAACAACCGATGGGATCCGATAGGTGGGCTTCCCTAGCCCCCGGAGTGTTTTGTGGTTCTGAGCCCTTTCATGGATCCGTTCAACCTCTCGTCGCTTACGCTCTGCAATCTTTTTTGGAATGTCCTCTACCTTCCTCTGGGCCTCTTCAGTTCTCCGAAGAAGCTCCTGCCTCTGGCGTTTGACCTCTTCTAGCTGGAGGGTCAGTTGGGACTTGTCGTCGCTGGTTTTAGCCCTAGCAGCTGGCTTGGCCGGCATCTTTTTTTGCTTACGGTTGAAGGGGAAAAATGCCATCGAGGATAAGGCTACTCTACTTGCCCCAAAGGTGAACTGTCTCCCTTTTGATGAACCAATATGACTCTCTGACTACTTTGGGTGCCGGTAGTGGCCCTTGCCTATTTCTTGACTGTTGGCTTTCACCAAATCGCCTTCGGATCTCTATCCTGAAAGGGCGTTCGATTAGATTTCGTTCTACAATTCCCCCATGAGGAGAATATCTCGGCATGATCTAATCAATTATTGCCATTTTGATTAGAATATGTTCCATTATTCCCCCATGAGGGGAATAACCCGCCATTCTCTAATCAAGCCTCTCCATGTGGAGCTACCCCATGGAGCCCCCTTTGATGTCAAAGCGTTGATGCACAAAGGAGTCTCAGCCAAACGTGCTGCTCGATATGTCGAGAGCGGATGGATCGTGCGATTGGGGCATGGTGTTTATGCCTTTCCCTCGGATAAGATGGATGCCCCAGGGTGCATCCTCTTGCTTCAGAACAGAGTCTTAGGACTTCATGTGGGAGGAAAGAGCGCCCTTGCATTGCACGGAATCCGCCACAATCTCGGTGCCCGAGAACTCTGGATTCTGTGGGGAGATCGACGATTCATCCTGCCGGAATGGTTCACCTCGCATTTCCCTGCCCGGTACATCCATGCCAAGCTCTTTGATTGGAAGAATCATCCATCATTGGACGAAGAAACAATCTCCACTCCAATTGGAGTCACGGAGCATTTGAGGGTCTCGGTGCCCGAAAGGGCTATATTGGAGCTGCTGTCCGAGGTGGGAACCCATCAGGATCTGGAGGAAGCCCGCAACCTGTTTGATGGGCTTCGTAACCTGCGCCTGCAGGCATTGGGCCGCCTTCTCTCCGCATGCACCAGCGTGAAGACCGTCAGACTCTTCCTCACATGGGCCCGTGAAACGGGCGTCGTGGATGTCGATCAGCTGATCAAAGAGCATACGATCTTGAGCGGAAGCAAAAGTCGCTGGATGAGCCGCTTGAAGGACGGCACCCTACTAACCTTAAAGCCTCATGGATAAATCCTATATCGACACAGTACGACTGCTGCTCAGAGTCGCCCCAGACGTATTTGAAGGTGACCTCTTCGCCATGAAGGGCGGTACGGCCATCAACCTCTTTGTCCGTGACATGCCGCGTCTCTCAGTCGACATCGATCTCGTTTATGTGAATCACGAAACTCCGAGAAAGGAGGCTCTGGAGCAGATCACTGCGGGACTCCATGAGATTTCCGAACGTCTTGAAAAGACAGGCCTCTCGGCTCGCAAGATAGGCAACAAGGAGATGGGCGATACCAAGCTTGTCATTGAAGATGGATCTTCCATGGTCAAGATCGAGGTCAATACCGTGCTACGGGGGACAGTACTTCCGGTAGAAAATCGCTCTCTCACCAAGAGCGCATCAGACCTCTTCCTAGCAGAACTTAGTGTGCCCATGCTGACCCATGCAGAGCTCTACGGCGGCAAACTCGTTGCCGCCCTTGATCGCCAGCACCCCAGGGATCTCTTCGATGTCCATCTACTCATCGAGAACGAGGGAATCACGGATGCCATGCTCGAATGCTTCGTGATCTACCTCTCCGCGCATGACCACCCTCCCCATGATGTCCTGGATTCCAGGGACAAGGACATCAGCAGAACCTATGAGGATCAGTTCGAGGGAATGGTGACCGTCCCCGTGACCTTGGATCAACTCACGACCGCCCGTGCACGTCTTCGAGCTGAAATTTCCAATCGCCTCACCGAACGCCACAGAAACTTCCTTCTGAGCCTGGTCCGCGCCGAACCAGACTGGAACTTCCTGGATTGCCAGCATGCATCCGAGTTGCCGGGCATCCAGTGGAAGCTGCTAAATATACGGAAATTTCGCGATCAGCAACCCGAGGGCTTTGCCGAGCAGATCCGCAGGATGGAGCAACTCTTGAAATAAACAAGGCAGGTCACTGAGCCTTGGAAAATAGCCCGGTTTCAGGTTTTGATCAGCTCTGATGAAGAGGCCTTATCAGATTCGGAAACAGGACCTGCCCATCAAGTTTCGGCCCATGGCCTCGACTCTCGATGAGATCCTGCCAATCATAACCCTTTGCGACTCTGGAAAGCTCTATGAGGTGGAGGAGTGGATTGCTGGGGGTAAGCCGATTCAATGTGTGTCCTAGGTCTGTTTTATTCCCCAATAGAATGCCGAGAGACTCTTTGACGGAATGTAACCGGCAATAAAATCAGGCGAGGATTCTCTTCTCCCAGATTTCAACCCTCATTCTTTCCCCAGAGAGGCATCCGATGACCGAAAGCATACCTCCAGACACCTCGAAGATCGCGTTCTGACCGTATTGGCGACCCAGCTCCAAGGCCATGTCTAGAGAAAGGCCGGCAACTCCCCATCCTTGTTCCTGATGTTTGAGATCGGGTGAGCATCCTGTGATTCTGAAGCAGCGCGAGCCGGCAAGATTGAGCTCCTTCCTGAGTGCTTCATCCGCCTTGGCATTGATTTCGTCTCCAACGAACTTCCCCGGGTTGTACGCAGTGATGATGTGAAAGCAGGCGGGCCATCCTCCCACCGGCGTCTGTGCCAGAAAGGCTGTTTGGAGGTATTCAGGTAGGATCATGCACCCATATTTTAAAGAAGCCTCCTCAGGTTAACAACAACGCGGATCAAGTTGTCGTTTTATGACACACTGATTGTCCCTCGGCGGCTTGCAATGAGTGAGGGCTTCTGCTATACAAGTAGAAGCATCAGGAACGCACTTGGGTAACACCAAAGGCTGCCAACCGGGGACGGAGAAATCCTACGGTGGCTGAATGACGAAAGTTGTTCGATGTGCGGAGGGAGAAATCCTCCGAACAAAAATCTCTCCAGGCTTATCTAAAGCGCCTTCCCTGATAGGAACGGCGCTTTTTTGTTGCCCGGGTTCCTAGTGTGCAAACCACACATCACACACCCATGAGCACAGCAACAGCCACCACCGACAGGCCGGTCCTCTCCATCAGGACCACAGACAGCCCGTTCCACCATTTGTGGAATAACAACGGCACCTGGTGGTGCCACTACACCGAGCACCACTCGGACCACACCAAACGCCGTATCCGCAGGAGCCTTCACACAAGCGACTCTGGGATCGCCAGGGTGCTGAGGGATTCCCTTCTCTGCGAGGCGGCCCACTACGAAGAGTAGGACACCCAGCGACCTACAACCCACGCAATACTTCTACCATGACTGGCAACAACGACTTCACCTCACCACCCTGTAGCATCACACGTATGCAGTTCCTCTGGGGAGGAGGTGTTGCTCTTGCTTTGGGTTTCCTTCCCCTGCGAAACATATCGAATGCGTTTGAGGCATTGGCAGATAGGTCACCCTCGGCTAGCCAAAGGGAGCCAGTGCTTATTCCCGAGTATTCCTCCGAGGAGGCTAGCGAGAAACTGGATCTCTGGAACAATAAGCACAGGGAATCCTTTCGCTCACTTAAGCAGGAACCTCCGCTTTCCGTCCTTCTAGGTTTGCTTCTTTATAAGGATCGATACGACGACCCCCACAAGCAGGATGGGTGGAGGGATAATCCTCTTAACAAAGAGCTTCGGGAGTTCTTCACGCAAAATCGCATTAGGAGGATCCTCGTTGCCGTCGCGTCCGGTGAAGCTGGTGGGCCAATACGTGAAATCCTGGAAAGGGAGTTACACAAAACCGGGGGATTTGGGCCGATCATGAGCCAAATGCCCCTGCACCTGCACTTCCGAGCTTATCTAAAAGCACGGATTCTTGATTGCTATGAGCCCGTAGATCTCGATTCCACAACCGAGGGACGGAGACTAAAGGGACAGAGGCGGAGTTTGGCCGCTTGTGGAGAGGTCAATCTCGACGAGTTGCTTGCGCTTCCATTCCAAGATGCCTTTCGGGAACGAAATTATGATTTCGTCTGACGAGATCCATACAGCAAGAACTCTCCATAGGGTAGAGGGGTGTGTGTTTTTCGCAAAACCATGCCCGTCACAGAAACAGCAACAACCAACCAACCAAAAGCCCTATGACCCTGAAAGAACTCCAAAAAAAACACCCTGACCTTAGATACGACTATGGCGACCCGGTTTTCCGTCGCTCCGTCTGGGCTCCCTTCTTTGAGAATCTCCACGAGAGCAAGGTCATTTACAGAGAAAGGTTCATCTGCTTGGCACGTATCGATGACCTTGAGATGGACGAGCATGGGGTTCGGGGAACAGTTGTCCCCCTGCAGTTCCTGAGGACATACCCACACCTGATCATTCCCTCCCGCCCATGGCGCTTCGGGGGTTCCTGGGAGCATATGTGGCAGGGTGATCGTACTTTGGGACAGCCCTACGCTTCATGGACCATCTGGCCAGAGGCAAAGCTGGTCCGTGCGATCGAGAAGCTACTGGCCAAGGAGGATGTGTCTGGAGCCCTGAAGCTACTGAAGCCGGACCTCGAGTAATCAACGGACTTTACCCCCGATACCCCATTACCAAAACCCGATAACTCAATCCACCATGCCCAAAACCACGAGAACCACAAAAATCGCCTCGAAACCCACTCTCACCGCACCCACAACCACAACACCCAGCCCACGCCTCATCCACACCAATGAATACGGAGAACCCGACACGAAATCACCCGCCCGAGACACACGAGAGAACCTTGCAGGCGCGCTTGCTCTCCTTCGATCGAAAGATCACAGCAAAGCAGATGCTAGCCCAGGCCTCTCTCAACGGTTTCGGAGAGGAGAAGAAGTCAGCCAAGCGGAAAGACGCGAGATCGGACTCCGGGAGATAAGAGCCCTTGAGTCCTGGGCTGACCAGAAAAGGCTCATCCTGGATCCCGAGATGTTCCGGGGTACCGTTATCAATGGCCGCCCCTTTGTGGGCGACGGCAGCGAGCATACCGTCTGGGGCGATCATCATTCGGCCAGAGTCATCAAGCTCACCCACGCCGATGACTTCGGGAACGGAGCCGTCGGCCATTCCTTGAATGCGGGCGACTATCTCTTGGGCCTTGATGGCCAGAACAGGTACTTCTACGACGACATCCGCCTAGAGGGGATAGTCTACCTGGACAACCCGATCCCCCAAGTGGTCATTTCCCAGCCCTTTGTCTGGGGCAGGGAGGCCACGCTCAACGAGATCAGAACTTTCTTCACCCGTCAGGGCTTCCACGAGAGTGATCCCGGCGTCTGGAGCAAGGAAACAAGCGGCAAGCTGATCCACGTCTGGGATGCCGTCCCCTACAACGTCTTTACTGCCAAGCTCCCCGACGGCTCCCTCGTCACACTCACCATCGATGTTCAGGTATTTGCGGCCTAGGACGCTCCACGACCCACCCCATCCAGTATCATCATACCATGCCCAAAACCGCCCTCATTTATCTGCCGGTCGTCCCCGACTAGGCATCCAAGCAAACACTTGGACTGCCTGCGGCATGATTAAGCCGCGTCCCCACGCGCCTTTTCAGACATCACAGCAAAGACACCTCCACATTCGATGCCACAAAAAGCTCTCATCTCAGATATTCACGCCAACATCGATGCCCTCGAGGCCGTCCTCAACGACATCGACCAGCAGGGGATCACCGAGATCCTCTGCCTCGGAGACATCGTCGGTTATGGAGCCGCTCCGGCAGAGTGCCTCCGTCTCGTTAGGGAGTGCTGCAAGGCCACGGTGATCGGCAACCACGATGCCTACACTCTGGTAAATCTCGATGACTACAACTTAGAACGGCGTGTCCGTGACGGGATCCTCCATGCCCAGAGGGCCTTGACCAAAGAGGAAAAGCAATGGATCCGCTCCCTGCCGCTAAGTGCCGAAGTGGGAGCGATCACCATCGTCCACGCCACCCTGCACATGCCAGACTCCTTCGAGTACTTGAAAGGGAGGAGGGACTTCCTCCGACACTTTGAGAAGCAACGTACTCCGGTGAGCTTCTTCGGTCACACTCACAAGCCCGAGATCGCATTGCTCAAAGGAGATCTGGATGTCGGCTTCGGAATCCCCGGCGAGGGTGAGGTCCTGCTCGACCGCGCCAGGGCGTGCGCCATTAATATCGGATCGGTCGGTCAGCCCCGCGACGGCTCCACGCGAGCCACCTACGGCATCTACGACGCTGAGGAGCACAGCTTTACCCTGCGTCGTGTCAGCTACGACATTGAGAAAGCAGCACGGCGGATCCTCGATGCCGGCCTCCCTGAAGAGAACGCCCTACGACTCTTCAAGGGGGCGTAAAAGCTCCCCCTTTACAAGATCTCAGAAAGCCAGGAGGACCTTGAGGTGTGCAATAGCAGCATCCACCGCAGGACGTGTGGCTGCTGTCCTGCGCTTCCAAGCCAGAACGATCTGGCGATTTGGGATGATCATTTCGGGGATCTTGATTGAGCTGACAGTGACACCCAGATCAGAAGCCGCCAGCGTCGGAAGCACTGAGGCGTAGTGACCGGCCTTCACCGAGGCGAGGGAGTTCAGATAGCCTGTGGTCCCAAGGGTCCCTCCCTTGAGCTCCCCTGCATACTTGATCACAGCTTCCCTGACCCGTCCGCCGATCGGCAGAGCCATCGGGAGCTCACGGAGGGACTGCCTCAGGTTCGATCCGCTGGCCAGATTCTTAGGAATGAAGAGAGCGTATGCGAGAGATCCCAGCGGGCATGTGGCAAACTGCCTCCCAAGTGGCTCCTTGGCGATGATCGCCAGGTCGAGGCTGCCATCCTGAAGATGCTCGATCATCTCCGATTGCCTCTCGTGATGGAGATCGAACTCCACCCCGTGGAGTGTTGCCGGCCTCAAGCGTGGAGCCACCAACCACTCGAGGACCGTGTTTCCCCCCGCAAGAGAGAGACGGACGGATCTGCCGGCCGTAGAGGTACCGAAGTCCTCTAGGCCCTGAAACTGTTCCCTCACAAGTCCCGTCAGGCGCCTGCCCGCTTCGGTAAGGATCAAACCCTTGCCTCGTTTGGCGACCAGCTCCACTTCGAAGAACTCCTCCAGTTCGCGCAACTGACGACTGATCAGGGAGCTCCGGACGGGGTCTCCTCCGGCTGCCCGGACGATGCTCCCTGCCTCTGCAAAGGCAAGGAGCGAGCGGAGCCGTTCAAACGAAAGACCGCTTTTAGCCAGGAGATTCATAGATGACTGAATAGTAATGCATCTTACGGATTACTACAATGAAGGGATTGCCGGCTTGGTGCATGCTCCTCTCATGAAAGAGAAACCCCATAGCACATCCAACACGCCCGACACACTCGAGCAGACCGCCGAGCGGATCGCCATCAGCGCCCACCTCGGGCAGTTCCGCAATGACGGCACCACACCCTACATCGCCCACTGCGCCGCAGTGGCGGCACGCTTAAGGGAAGAGGGAACTGATGAGGAAACACTTGCAGTGGCATGGCTCCACGATGTGTTGGAGGACTGCCCCGACTGGACCGAGGAACGCCTGCTCGGGGAAGGGATCCCCTCCCGACTGATCGACGCCGTGAAGGCCATGACCAAAACGATGGGTGAAGACTATGAAGACTACATCGGGAGGGTGAAATCTAACGCACTGGCCTCCAAAGTGAAGGTGGCCGACATGCTCTGTAATCTCTCCGACTCGCCCAGTCAGAAGCAGACTCTCAAGTACGCCCGGGGGCTTCGGGAACTCAACCGATAACTACCATGAACCAAGGATACAGAGTTATCGTGGACGACAACTACCACTACATGGATGAGGATGAGCGCAGCGTGCTGGGCGAGTACGCCACCTATGCGGAAGCACTTGCAGCATCTCGGAAGCTGGTCGAGGACTTCTTCGCGGATCCCGAGCAGGACATGACCCCGACACAAGCCTACGAAGCCTACACCATGATGGGGGACGACCCCTGGATCGAGGCCTTCGGCGGAGCCCCCGCTCCCAAGATCCGCTTCTCGGCCTGGGGACATGCCAAGGAGTATTCGAAACGACTCTTCGGTCATCGGGGAGGTACTCAATGAGCGCCGCCTTCAAAGGAGGCCGTGAGACCCTGCTGCTCCTTCCGGGAGAAGTTGTGATCCACTTCAGACTCGCTGATCCCTTCACCTGGGTGCATCGGGTTAGCGACTTCTGGGTAATGGATCATGAGGCACTGCTTACCATCACCTCACGACGGCACGAACTCCCACCCGGGATCGTCCTGCATCAGGAATGCGGCGATGCCTATGCGCTCTGGAAGCAGAGCATGTACGCCCCGGAAGAAGTCTGTCCTCCGAACTTCTGGAAGGTCAGGGCCGGCGATTACCTAGTGAGAGCTGTGCCAGGGGAGGATGCCTTGACCCTGCTCTCTTTCGAGGAGTGTGCCGTAGTCTACTGGCTTAAGCCGGATGGATCTTATCCCGATCTGCTCGAGGCGATGGCTGGGCCGGACTCATGCGATCCCCGCCACGTGGAGATCCTTCGTCGTGCCGCCCTTGATGTCGCCGGTCGCCCCATGCTCAGGAGCTTCGCGACTGAGTGGAGCATCAATGCGTAATGGCCGATCGATCTTAGTCACAAGATCCGGCTAATCAGTTAGAAAAAAGACACTAAGAGATAAGCACAAATCTTAGACCTAGGACACTTGGTGTCTTTGATCTCGTGATACATTTAGCCATGAACCTAAAACACATCATCCCTGTGGTGCTGCTATCCTGCATCTCTGCAACCGAGTCGATCGAGGCCCAGGTCGTTGGGCTACCCGTCAATCCCTCCCAGATTCAATCGGGAACGGTGAACAACGGCGTCTACGACATCACCTTGACTGACGGCACAAGGCAGACTGGTAATATCCATTCTCGTGTAGACTCGAAAGGCAATGGTACGATCGTTTCATGGCCCGATGGTGGCCCCGTGACGGTTACTCGTGTACACAACGGGAACGCCGTGATCTTCGGACCTTCTGACTACTAGACCTCAGAATATCATGAAAATTAAACCCTTCATCTCTGTAACCATGCTAACAGTGGCATGCCTCTTACCATGGGTTAGGGCAGAAATCCCTGCGGAGGGAATTGCATACGAAGAAGCCTTTCGTGAAGCCCCAGCCAAGCCCGGAGACCCCTATATTCTATATCTAGACAAGGGTAGGGTTTATTTACCCAGAGTGATGATAAAGGGAGATATTGTTAATATTCCTCAAGGAATGAGTCCGACCGACATCACCTACGTTCCACCGAAAACAGAGGACCCAACTATTCCTCGGGGGCCAATAAAGTACGTAGTGAGGACTTGGTTGCCATGTGCCAAGGCTAAGGATTCCAATATCCCAGTAATGATTCCCTTGGAACCGGGTAATACGATCTATCTCTGGCGACCCCTTGATCCGGGTGAGGTAGTGATACCTCCCAAAGGCATGAAGTTAGA
>JAPJNA010000041.1 GCA_026461395.1 Chthoniobacterales bacterium
AGGGTTGCAATCCACCCAACAACCATCCACAACATCAACCAACCAATACCATCCGAACTTCAGTTTTGATGTGTCCCAACTTTGGGGTCAGGTCAAGGGTGTGAACATTTTAGGTTTTGATACTGAAAATGCTCTGCAAAACTCCTTTGTAATAGAGAATTTGAGGACAGGTGCTTACATAAGCGTTAAAGCTGACCGTCCAGCGGTGTGCAATTTCATACCCTGCGGAAAGCGTTTTATAAGTGTTGAGCCACAGATAGAGATGAATATAAAAAAAGGTGAAACCTTTAAATGGTCAAATTATTACGAAGTGGGTGTAAGGTAGTGATTTTGCCATCGAGATATTGGGGTTTCATAAATTAATTGCTATAAATTACCCCAATTTGATTAGTATTAATAAAAGCCCTATTTATTTAGGGTTTTTTCCTTTTGCCGCTGTAGTGTTTGATACGGAGGTAACCTTTCATCCACTTGAAGAAGAGTTCGATCTGCCAGCGGCTCTTGTAGAGCTTGGCAATGGTGAGGGGGGGATCTCCAGGTTGTTGGGTTGGCTTGTCAGTCTCCCTTGCTCGTGTTCTCACAAGCGACACCGCCGCTCAACCCTTCGACGTCTTTCCATTACGCCTCTCACAACGCAATAAAGTAGGCTCCCAGATGACACCGCCAACGAGGTTGCCATCCATCTTCTCAAATGGTATCAACAACACCTTGGACGCGTCAGTACCTAGAGGACAAACTCCAACTATTGCTCTAACTTTGAGCTTCTTAGAAAGAGTAAGTTCTGGAAGTAGCTGATCATCAGCAGACCCCGTAGTTCAACGGATAGAATAGGAGTTTCCTAAACTCTAGATGGTGGTTCGATTCCACCCGGGGTCATTTTTTTTTACGTTTTGTCATTTGGTTCATGACGAATGCGTTTCTCAGGCTAGAGTCTCCGCCCCCTAGCAACGCTTTTCCCACCTATTCATGCTTCTCTGTATCGATTTCCAACCAGCCTATATCGAGGCATTCGGGGATCTTGTTGTGCCGTTGAAGCAGAGGCTCGGTGAGGCTACCCAGAGTGGCGAAGAGGTTCACTTCATCTACAATGATGTGCGCTCGCTGGAGGGCGAGGAACTAGGCGATTCGCTAGCTGATGTTCTGGAGTGGGGAGCGCAGGAGGGGATGGCGCTGGATTTGGGGATAGAACTGGGAAGAACCCGTCTGATCCAAAAAAACTTCGGCTGGGTTTCTCATCTCTTTCGTTCCGGGCGGGAACGGGCTGTTGCTGTTACGATTCTCCGATATCTCATGAAGAGTGGTCTCTCAAGCAGCGCGGAGATTCCTTCATCGCAACTGGAGAGGATTGTTGCTGATGCACACGATGACTTCGCGGGATTCTGGGATTGCTCTCCAGAGGCCTGGGAAGAGATGAAGACCGGGGCAATTGCCATGCCCTTCCTCTTCGAGGGGGGTATGATTCCCTGGCTTGAGTCAATCAAGGGAGCGGTGGTGGAAGTGACGGGGGGATTCCGTCATAGGTGCCTGGATGAGTTCTGCATCACGATGGAAGCGGCTGGGATCTCCTTCTTCCTCAATGATGCTTTGATCTATTCGCTTCCGGAAGAAGCCTCAGAGCCTGTGGAACGATACCTCGAATGCGAAGTGAGGGCTCCGTTGCTTTTCCCCGCCGTGGATCTGGTCTCTGCCTGATTAGGTAATCCCTTTCTTAATAAGTTTCGACCGGGGAGCGTTTCCCATCCTCAGGACTGCGTTTGGCGGCACCTTCCGCACCGAGTACGTTGACCCGCAGATCCCAGACGCCCTGGTCAAGGGACTGAAAGTTCTCGAGAGTGAAGGTCGTGGGTGGAGCCATTTTCGCCTTGAAGGCTGCTAGATTGGCATAGGCGCGCTCGAGTTGATCGGAGGGACTCTTTTCGAGGACTCTGAAGGCCTGCTCGGCAAGTTCGGTACGATGGCAGATCATCAAGAGATCATTACCAGCGGCCAGTCCGAGACGGATCATCTCGTCGAATCCGTGGTGATTGATGATCGCTCCCATGTCGAGGTCGTCGGTCATGACGAGTCCCTGAAAGCCCATCTCCTCCCGGAGTAGCTTCGTGGTGATAACGGGTGAGAGAGAGGCGGGTAGCCCTGAGGCGTCGAGCTCTGCAAAGGCGATATGACCGGTCATCATGCTGTCGACTGTGTTTTCCCCTGTGGCGAAGTGACGGAAAACCTTGAGCTCGTGGGCTTCTAGTTCGGCACGTGGACGAGGCAGGGCGGAGAGTTCGTGATGGGGATCACTGGAAGCCGAGGAATAGCCGGGGAAGTGCTTTCCACAAGAAAGGACTCCTGTTGACTGGAGGGCCTTATTGAAGACGCCCGCCATTGTGATGACCTGATTGGCCGTCGTGCCGTAGCATCGGCCCCGAAGGGAATTATCCGCCTCGTCGTCAAAGGCGATGTCCAGAACAGGGCAGAGATCGAGATTGAACCCGAAGATCCGGAGGAGTTGTCCAGTGAGTTCTCCATGGCAGGCAATGAGTTCAAGATCTCCCTTGTCCCGGAGTTGGCGGGCATTGGGAGGCTCGTTCCCGAGAAGCTTGAGCCGGGAGACGCGTCCTCCTTCCTGGTCGATGGTGATGATTGGCTCGATGTCGCTGAGTTCCCGAAGTCGATCCGTGAGTCGGCGTAGTTGTTCAGGCGTCTCAATATTGCGGCCAAACAGGATGTATCCTCCCGGCTGAACCCTGCGGATGAAGTCAGCGTAGGAATCATCGACTTCGATTCCAGGAACACCAAGGAGCAGAAGTTGACCGGGTGAAGAGCATCTCATAACTTGTAGGAAACCAGATAACTTTCTAACTGACGAAACGATTCTTATGAACCTCCGTACCCAAACGCTTTCTCTCTCCCTGCTGCTCGCGCTCTCCGCATGGATCTCATTCTCGATCTCCAACGCAAACGCCGTGGAGCTGGGAATCGATGTGCTTCAGAAGAATAACTTCGACCTTCTCCGCGGAAAACGCGTTGGACTTGTCACCAATCATACCGGGGTCAACTCGACCGGGGTGAAAACCCGCATTCTCCTGAAGAAGCACGTCAACCTCGTTGCTCTCTACACTCCCGAGCATGGTCTTGATGGGACCGAGAAGGCGGGAATCGAGGTTCGCTCGCGACGTGATTCGCTGACCGGCTTACCTGCTTACTCGCTCTACGGTGACACCAGAAAGCCGACTCCCCAGATGCTCGCCGGTATCGATGTGCTGGTTTATGACATGCAGGATATCGGCTGCCGTAGCTACACTTATATCAGCACGATGGGGAAGTGCCTGCAGGCCTGTGCGGAGCAGGGTAAGGAATTCGTCGTTCTGGATCGTCCGAATCCTCTCGGAGGCAACCGTGTGGAGGGACAGGGGATCGATCCGAAGTGGATCTCTTTTGTTGGGCAGTTTCCTGTTCCCTATGTCCATGGCCTGACGGTGGGCGAGCTTGCTCTCATGGCGAACTCCAAGGGCTGGATGGGGCCTAAGGCCAATCTGCAGGTGGTGAAGATGCGTGGTTGGAATCGCTCGATGACCTGGCCGATGACGGGCCTACACTGGGTCCCTCCTTCACCCAACATTCCCAATGAGATGTCCCCGAGTTATTACGTGATCACGGGTGTTGTTGGAGAGCTTGCAGGAGGGCTGGACCAGGGGCTCTTTTCTCCAAAAGCGTTTCAGGTTCTCGGAGCCCCTTGGGTGAAGCCTCAGATGGTCTCCTCCCTCAGGGCGAAGTGTGAAGATATCAAGGTGGAACCGACCATGACGGCTTCGGGACCAGGTGTGATCTATTATGCCAATCCCAGCGGGGGTGGGGATCTCGGAGCGGCCGCCCTCTACACGCTAGCCGAGTGCAACAAAGAATCTCACGGAATGATTTTCACCAAGGCGAGCAAGTCTAAGATCGATCTCTTCCAGAAAGTCTATGGCAGTGACACGATCCGTCGCGAGCTGGCCACCAAGCGCCCAGAGCAGATCGTGGCCTCCTGGCAGCCGTTCTTGAGCCGCTTTCGCACAGAGAGACAGCCTTATCTACTTTATTAGAACGATAGACTGAAGACTGAAGATTGAAGGCTGAAGATTGTTAGGAAAGATCAGAAGATATCAAACGCTAATAGGAATCACTTCACTCACCCCATGGCTATCAACAGAATACCCGGCCATGTCGAACGGGTTGGCCTTTTTGGTGGAAGCTTCGACCCTGTTCATCTTGGTCACCTGATTCTTGCGGAGGCGGCTTTGGAGGAGTTGGAACTAGATAGGATCATTTTCATTCCTGCAGCACTCTCGCCCTTCAAGACGGAGCGCCCTCCCGCCGCATCTGATGAATCACGACTAGCCATGCTCCGGGAGGCGATTGCGTCGGAAGCACGGTTCTCCGTGGATGATCGCGAGCTTCATCGCGAGGGACCCTCTTACACCATCGATACGGTCCGGGGATTGCTTGGGGATTATCCTGGAGTGCGTTTTCTTTATCTGATTGGAGCCGATAATCTGAAGGAGCTTCCGAGGTGGCATGAGATCGAGGAGCTCCGGAATCTGGTTGATTTCGCGGTGCTCGATCGCGGGAAGGCTCCTGAGTTGGAATCATGCGAACTCCCGGTGGTACGACGCCGTATTGATCTTTCCTCCACGGAGATCAGGGACCGATTAGCCAAGGGGCTTTCCATTCGCTTTATGTTGCCCGAGCGGGTATACGATTTCATCATGACGCATCACCCGTACCGCGATTTTCTCCATGGCAACTACTAAGAAGCTGACAACTGTTAAGAAGCCCAAGGCTCCTGCTTCCAACAAAAAAGTTACGGTCAAGGAAATCAAAAAAATCGTAAAACTCGATCCCGAGGAGGCCCTCGTGCGACTCTGCGCCGAGGGGGCACTGGACAAGAAGGCTGAGGATATCGTCGTCCTTGATATGAGGAAGATCTCTTCCTTCACCGATTTCTTCCTGATCGTCTCAGGTACTTCCGAGCCGCAACTCAAGGCCATCGCTGGTTCGATCCGTGAGAAGGTTCGCTCTGCCACCGGACTGCGCCCGATTGCTGAGGATGGATTCCCAATCAGTCAGTGGGTCATCATCGACTACGGCAGTGTCATTATTCACATCTTCCACAAGGACAAGCGCGATCTCTATGGACTGGAATCTCTCTGGGGAGATGCAGGTCGCCTGGAGATTAGCGAATAGGCCTGAGAAACCTGAGGTCTGAAACTTGAAACCTGAGTTTTTGCAAGAAGGCCCTTGTGGTAAGTATCGTAATTTTACCTCCCTAGAGGTTTCTCATTTCTTTTTGGTTCAGCCCTGATTTTGCACTCAGACTTCAGGTCTCACCTTTCATCCTTTTTTCATCCATGTCTTGGCTTGAGGAAATCCTGATCCAGTGCCCCCAGTGCGGGGAAGAATTTGCCATTCAAATCGAGACTGCCGAGGATGGTAACGTAGAGATGATCGAGGACTGCGCCGTCTGCTGCCGCCCAGCTACCATACGAATCACTACTGAGAAAGGGGAAGTCACGTCGGTAGATGTGATGGCTGCGTGATCTGATCTGTTTTTTAGACTTCAGCTTTCAGGTTTCAGCTTTCATCCTTCCTTTATGTCCACGCAGTGTGATGCCCTGGCCCGTCTCTTTCGAGACGATGATCCTCATACAGTCGGTCTCGTCAAAGAGCAGTTGGTCCTCAAGGGAGAGAGCGCAGTGCCGGATCTTCGCAGCCTTGTGAATGCCGATTCAGCCATCATTGCAGCCCATGCGCAGGAAGTTCTCCATGCCATAGCGGGAAAGCAGGCGGCGACTCAACTGGAAGTCCTGTTGAAAGAGGATGAGATCCCCTTGGAGCAGGCCTCTTGGTTGATTGCAGGCGCTTTGATGCCTTGGATCGATCTGGAGGAATGCATGGCCATGGTGGATGGCTGGGGTAGCGAGTTTGGTAGACGAATTGCCGTTGGTGAATCCGATCCAGTCAGTGTGCTGACCCGTTATATGCATGGGGAACTGGGGTTCGACGGCAATGCCAGCGACTACTACAATCACGAGAACTCCATCTTGCCGTGCGTGATGGAGAGTCGACGGGGTTTGCCTCTCACCCTGGCTCTTCTCTACACATTCGTCGCAGCACGTGCCGGCATTACGCTGCACGGGGTGAATCTCCCCGGTCATTTCATAGCCCGCTGCGGCGAGACTTATTTTGATCCTTTCCATTCGGGACGTATCCTCTCCCTTGCCGACTGTGCTGATATTCTGGCGCGTCAGAAAATCGAGCTCAGCGACGAACATCTGGAAAACCCAGGATCAAGGGAGGTTCTTGCCAGGATGCTTGCCAATCTGGGTCACGCCTATGCCATCGAAGAGGCAGTATGGCAGAAGGGAATGGTCGACCGCTGGCTCGGTATCGTGACGGGGGCTGAGCAATGATCCCACTTCCTTTACGCGTGGAGCTGCTGAACACAGGCAGCGAACTCTTGCTCGGGAGCGTTCGTGATGCTCATCTCTCGTGGTTTGGCCGGGAACTTTTCCCCCTTGGACTCAGAATCGCCCGTCAGACCACGGTGCCCGATGGCGCGCCGATCCGAGATGCCCTTCTGGAGGCTTTTGCCCGCACAGATGTCATTATTGTGACAGGTGGCCTCGGCCCGACGACAGATGACATTACCCGCGAACTGGTAGCTGAACTTCTTGGGAGAAAGATGCTTCCCCACCCCGAGACGCTGGAACGTATTCAGGAGCGTTGCAGACGCCGGGGTTTTGCGTTTCAGCACCGTATGGAGCGTCAGGCGATGGCTCCTGAGGGGGCTACTGTTCTCCCGAATGACAATGGCACTGCACCCGGTCTCTATGTTCCAGCAGTGGAAGGGATCTCCTGGTCCTCTCCCCATATCTTCCTCTTGCCAGGGCCTCCCCGCGAATTACAGCCGATGGCAATTGCCCATGTGCTTCCTGTCTTGAAGGAATTAGCCGAACGCCATTCCGGCGGGGTCACCCAGGAATGTCGCATTTACAAGGTTGTCGGAATGGGTGAGTCGATGGTTGAGGCAAAAATCGGATTCGAACTCTCCAAGCGTGGCGATCTTGAGGTTGGCTACTGCGCACGGCCTAATGAGGTCGACTTTCGCCTCATCGGTCCTCGTGACATTCTCGACCAAGTGGAGCCCTCTGTTCTGGCCGTGGTTGGCGATTATTTGGTTTCGGGAGATGAGAAGTCCATGGAGGAGGTCGTGGTGCATCTTCTCGGGCAGAAGAGGGCCACTCTGGCGACTGCCGAGTCATGCACCGGAGGATTGCTCGCCAACCGTCTGACCAACGTGCCTGGTGCCTCGAAAGTCTTTCTGGAGGGATTTGTAACCTATAGCAACCGATCAAAGTCAGAGCTACTGGGTGTAGATTCAGGGTTGATCGAGTCTCACGGCGCGGTTAGCGAGCAAGTCGTGCGGTCCATGGCGGAGGGGGCACTTCAAAAAAGCGGCTCCCGTTATGCTATCGCTACCACAGGCATCGCCGGTCCAGATGGCGGGACGTTGGAAAAACCAGTTGGTACTGTCTGGATCGCACTGGCTGAAGAGGGAGAGGTGACCGAAACCTGGAAGGAAACCATTCCTGCAGATCGTATAACCTTCAAGCAAGTGGTCTCACAGTCGGCTCTTGACCGACTCAGGAAAAGGTTGAAAGGTCCCGCGACCTCCTAAGTGTACCATTTCATGAACGAGATTCTCTCTGCTGATCCCCTTTCACCCACTGCTGAGGAGATTCGACTTGGCGAGGACTCTCGCCGCGAGCGCTTTTGGAAGCTCTGGGGAACGTATCTTTCCGAGCGCCAATGGGGAACGGTACGTGAGGACTACTCGAGCGACGGAGATGTCTGGAATTCTTTTTCCTTCGAGCAGTCACGCAGTCGCGTCTACCGGTGGGGCGAGGATGGGCTGCTTGGTCTGAGTGATCGCTTCGGGCGTCTCTGCTTCGGGATTTCACTCTGGAATGGAAAGGATCCGATTCTCAAGGAACGTCTTTTTGGTCTCTCAGGTCCGCAAGGAAATCATGGGGAGGACGTCAAGGAACTCTACTACTACCTGGACGCCACGCCGACCCACTCCTACTGCAAGGGACTCTACAAATATCCTCAGGCGGAGTTCCCCTACGCCGACTTGGTAGCCGAGAATAGACGTCGCTCTCACTTGCAACCCGAGTACGAGCTTGTCGACACGGGGGTCTTTGATCAGAACCGCTATTTTGATGTGCAGGTGGAGTACGCGAAGGGATCAATCAAGGACATCCTGATCAAGGTAACGATCAGCAACCGGGGTCCGGATCAGGCGGATCTCGTTTTTCTCCCAACCCTCTGGTACCGGAATACCTGGGCCTGGGGGCAGATCAGTGAGGAGTGCCTTGTAGAGCCTAAAATCTCCATTGCGAGACCCGGAACAGTTTCTGCCATCCATGCCGTGATGGGTGAGTACGAGATGACTTTTGACAAGGGGCCGGACGGGAAACTGCCTGAGTTTCTGTTCACAAATAACGAGACCAACACCCAACGTCTCTATGGTGAGCCGTTGGCCCGTCCCTATGTGAAGGATGCCTTTCATGATGCGGTGATCGAAGGAAAAACCGACGCAGTCAACCCGGAGCAATTCGGCACGAAGACCGCCGGCCGTTATAACCTCACGATTCCGGCAGGAGACTCTGTGGTGCTGAGGATGCGGTTAACGGCGAAGGGAGCCGCTCAGGGTGAGCCGCTGGACGACAGTTTTGAGGATATTTTTGCGGCAAGAACTGAGGATGCGGAAGAGTTCTACAACCGCAAGATCTCCCCCTCTCTGAGTGCCGAGCAGAAGAATGTTACCCGTCAGGCTTATGCGGGACTTCTTTGGTCGAAGCAATTTTACAATCTTGTTCAGAGCGAGTGGGCGAAAGGGGATTCCACGGAGCCTCCTCCACCCCCCGGACATTCGGTGCGCAATGTGGATTGGGAGAATATCTTCAACCGGGATGTCATCTCGATGCCCGACACATGGGAATATCCCTACTACTGCTCCTGGGATCTCGCTTTCCACACAGCAGCGCTTGGAAGGGTCGATCCCGTCTACTGCAAGGATCAGCTGATCCTACTTCTCCGAGAGTGGTACACACATCCAAACGGCCAGATGCCCGCTTACGAGTGGAACTTCTCCGATGTCAATCCACCGGTCCATGCCTGGGCAGCGCTCCGACTTTATTATCAGGGAGTTCTGGCCGGGGTGCCCGACAATGACTTTCTCGAGAAGGTTTTCCAGAAACTCCTGATCAATTTCACCTGGTGGGTGAACCGGAAAGACAGCAATGGGAACAATCTTTTCGAGGGGGGATTTCTGGGCTTCGATAACATCTCGGTGTTCGACCGCTCCAGGCCATTACCCACTGGTGGAGTGCTCAAGCAGGCGGACGGCTCCTCGTGGATGGCCTTCTACTGCCTGACGATGCTGCGAATGTCGCTGGAACTCGCCGTGCACAATCCCGTCTATGCCGACATGGGTACGAAATTCATCACCCATTTTGCCCGTATCGTCGAGGCGATGAATGAGTTCGGAGGGACAGGTCTCTGGGACGATGAGGACGGTTTTTACTACGACCATCTTCAGCTCGGGGAGCAAAGCATCCCCATCAAGGTCCGCTCGATCGTCGGATTCATTCCGATGTTTGCCACCAGTTATGTGACACCAGAGCAACGGAACATGAATCCGGGATACAAGAATCGTCTTCAATGGTTCATCAAAAACAGGCCTAGGCTTGCTGCTACGCTTTTGGAAATCAACGGGCCCGCCAGCCAAGATCCCGATGGACTTCATCTGCTTACGGTCACTCCTAGAAAGCGACTGGAAAAAATCCTTGGTTATATGTTCGACGAGGAGGAGTTTCTCTCACCTCACGGCATCCGCTCGGTCTCCAAGTACCACGAGAAGCACCCATACACCTACACGGTGAACGGCCAAGTCTACTCGGTTGATTATGAGCCGGGTGAGGGGAAGACCGGCATGTTTGGGGGTAACTCAAACTGGCGCGGCCCCGTTTGGATGCCGATCAACTTCATGATCATCAAGTCCCTTGAGACCTATCACCACTTCTATGGCGATAGCTTCAAGGTGGAATTTCCCACCCGCTCCGGCAACTGGATCACTCTCGGGGATGCCGCTCAACTTCTTGCAGAGAGGGTCTCTTCCATCTTTCTCCCGGATGAGTCGGGTAACCGTCCCTGTCATGGGGGTGATGCCCGCTATGCCAATGACCCCCACTGGAAGATCCTTGTTCTCTTCAACGAGTATTTTCACGGTGAGACGGGCAAAGGCCTCGGAGCCTCCCATCAGACAGGCTGGACGGCCTTGGTGGCCGAACTGCTGGCCAATGACATCTGATATTTCTTCGATGAGGTCTCTGTTCTGAAAGTTTCGTCATACTCCTTGACTCCTTTCGCGAGTTCGCACTTCCTCCTATTACTTTACTTTATCAACCAACCATCCAAATACCGATGAAACTCCAAGGAAAAACAGCACTCGTCACAGGTAGCGCCCAAGGAATCGGGCAGGCCATTGCCATTCGTCTAGCCCAGGAAGGAGCCGACATCATTGTGGATGATCGTGCCTTGGGCCAGAGCGCTCAAGAGACCGCCGATGCCATCACGGCGCTGGGCCGGAGGGTACACATGATTCAAGGGGATCTTGCCAATACTGAGGATGATCGTCGTGTTATTGCCGAGGGAGTCGAGAAGATGGGTAAGATCGATATCCTGGTCAACAACGCTGGAGTCGAGAAACATGCCGACTTCTGGGATGTCACGGAGAAGGATTTTGATTTCGTCCTGCAGATCAATCTGAGAGGAACGTTCTTTATTACTCAGGATTTCGTGAATCACCTGCGTGCCACGAACCGCCCGGGCCGTGTCATCAATATCAGCTCCGTGCACGAAGAGTTGCCATTCCCTCACTTCTCCACTTATTGCGCCAGCAAGGGAGCCTTGAAAATGCTTTGCCGCGACCTCGCTGTGGAGCTCGGTCCCCTAGGAATCACGGTGAATAACATCGCTCCCGGCGCCATCGCGACCCCTATCAATACAGCCCTGCTAAACAATCCCCAGCTTCTCGCCCTGCTCGAGTCAAAGATCCCGCTCGGACGTCTCGGCAAGCCGGAGGATGTTTCGGGACTTGCCGCCTTCCTAGCATCCGATGACGCCTCTTATGTTACCGGGGCGACCTTTGTGGTGGATGGTGGATTATTGCACAATTATCACGAGCAGTAGAACTCCACTACCACTACGACGTTAAATGACTGATCTCGGTCGGCCGTAATCCTTGACTATCGACGGATCAATTCTAAAGCCGTCTGGAAGGGCTGGCTTGGAACCTTAATCGAACCGTCCAGCGGCATACTCATCTCGCAGATCAGGAAGATCGCCCCCGCAATGCTAACCGAGCAGAACAGGAGCACGATGGTGACGGTTCCATTGCGCGGGGAGAAAATCCCGTAGACGAATGTCAGAAAGGTGATCCAAAAGACCGGGATCACCACCAAAGGCATGGGAAGTTTGGAGGTCGATTCCACCGTGATCTGCCAGCGCTCCCTGTTCAGATCCTTCGCAATGGCTATGGCATTGCTTTTCATCTCAAGTTGCGCTGGGGTTTTTGCTTCTAAGTCGGAGATCCAGCTGATGAGCACGAGGATGGTTGATTCCTCCTTGAAGGCTACGGAACTCTTCTTGCTCGCCTTTGTATCCTCGGGCCAGATGTCATTCTTGATTCTGGTGACGCGGTCAAGTAGGGCCTGACGGAGAGGTTCTGCTCCCGGCCCGTAGGTACGTAGCGTCCGATCCAGATTAATCGTGTTGGCCGCGGCCTCGTTCACCAGGGCATTGACTCGATCGTAGGATCCCTTGGAGGAAGAGACTAGGAGCCCCAGGATCAAGGCCGCCATAGTGGCGATGAGGCCCGCGCCGAGCTTCACGCTATCCTGAGATTCCTTACTGAGGTGATGAGCGGGAATGAAGCGCTGGATCAGCATGCCGATCAACGCCCCTCCGAAAATGCAGAGAAAGGCCATCGAGGCGATCAGGTAGGAATTCATCCTGCGACTCTATGCTGATTGAGGTAAGAAATTAAACGGAAAGCGAGCCAGCGGATACGGGCTGGGTTCCAGAGCTCAGATATCGGATGGCCCCTCGCGCTGCCCGAGTCCCTGTTGCAAAGCAACCTTGCAGGAGATAACCCCCCGTGGGGGCCTCCCAGTCTATCATCTCTCCCGCGACAAAGAGGCCAGGGTGATTTCTGATCATCAGGTCATCATTCAATTCTGAGTGCCGGACTCCACCTGCTGAGGAGATGGCTTCGCCGATCGGACGTGGCCCGGTGAGTGGGATCGGGACGGCCTTGGCAAAACGCGCCAAAGCGAGCGGATTGTTTCTAGATTCCTCAGGTGCCAAGATGTCGATAAGAACATGAGCAGCATTTCCAAGACGCCAGGCTTTCTTGGCAGCGCCAACAAAATTACCGGAATATGAGGACAGTTTCTGCTCTAATTCTTGAACTGAAAAGCTGGGTTTCAGATTTATAGAGATGAGCGGTTGGCTCATCGATCTCAAGGCATGGCCCATTTGGTAGATGGCTCCCCCTTCCAGCCCGTATGCTGTGATCATTAGTTCACCCTGGATGGTTTTGTTTCCCACAGAGGTTGCGATATTTTTCAAGGGTTGTCCCCCTGATAATCGGATGATGTCCGGATGCCAGTTTGTTTCCCATCCGCAATTGGCTGCTTGGAAGGGAGCGATGGAAACCCCTAGATCCTGTAAAAGGGGTATCCATTGGGCATCAGAGCCGGTTTTAGGCCATGAGGCTCCCCCAAGAGCTAGTATAACCGCATCGAAAATCGAGGTGCTAACACCTTCTGCATTCGAGAACTCTAGCTGTATCCGGCCATCCTGAGAATTGATATACTTTAAATAATGGCGCACCTCGAATTTGACTCCGTTAGTACGCAATCTTTGGATCCAACTCCTTAGCAGGGGAGCAGCCTTGAACTCCTTGGGGAATACCCTTCCACTCGTTCCGATAAAGGTTTCAATACCAAGTCTGCCAGCCCAGTCGCGAGTATCCTGATTGCTGAATTCCTTTAGGAGTGATGTCCAATAACCTGATTCAAAGCTTCCTTTGTACTGCTTGGAAAAACGATCTAGATCCTCAGAATGAGTTAAGTTTAGTCCACCATGGCCCGCTACCAAGAATTTCCGCCCTACGGAGGGTTTACCTTCAAAGAGCGTTACTTTCAGGTCTCCTCTGCTCCCTTTCTTATCTGAGACTATGGAGGCCAATTCGGCTGCCATGAGTCCCGCCGGGCCGCCGCCAACTATGGCGAGATTCATCGATCGGGGAGGTATTTATTATAAATACTAATACGTACAAACAACTTCTATCCAGTTGTTCTCAAGCCGCTTGCAATTGCGTTAATAGAAAGGAGAACGCGGGGAAGGAGGGCATCAGCCTTAGCTGGATTTTCTGTACGGGCTGCCCGCCATTCCTTGATAGTCGCGATCTGCTGCTCATGGAGAAGAGCTAGGGCTCGGGCGCGAAGCTGGAGGGTTTTTCCCATGCGTGGACGCCGTTCCACAAGACTCCCTCCAAAAACCTTACGGAGTTGTTCCTGGGTGCGCTGAAATTCCTCGGAGATGATGTTGAAGATTCTCTCGCGGATTTCCTTATCGGTTACCAAGGCCGCATAATCCTGCATGATCGGGAGATCGGCACTCGCCATGTTAGTCTCTACATTCGAGAGAACATAATATAGGAATGAGTAGTTCCTCAGTTCGGCCTGAAGTGTCTTGAAGAGCTCCGGTTGCTCCTTCTCCAAGGCTTCTAGTGCGCTGCCGACACCGAACCAGCCGGGTAGGTAGTAGCGGCACTGATTCCAGCTGAAGACCCAAGGGATGGCTCTCAGGTCGGCTAGACTACGCTGGCCGGAGCGGCGCTTGGGGCGTGATCCGATACGACTCGACTCTAGTGCATCGATCGGAGTCGCCTGGTCGTAGAAGGTGATGAACCCCGGAGCGTCGATCAGAGCACGATAGGCCTCGCGGCTAGCCTTGGCCAGATCCTCGGCAATACGCGAGCACGTTCCGGTTTCACGCCCCGGGCGCTTACCCGCGAGTGAGATACCTGTGACGCCGGCTAATAGAAGTTCCAAGTGATAGGTTGCCGTCGAGATGTCGGCGTATTTCTGAGCGATCGTCTCTCCCTGCTCTGTCATCCGATGGTCACCCTGCAATGCGCCCGGAGGAAGGGCGTCCAAGAAGAGATGTGTGGGGCCTGCCCCGCGACTGATGGTACCCCCTCGACCATGGAAGAAGCGAAGAGCGATATCGGACTCGGCAGCGACCCTGGTCATTGCCTGCTGTGCTTCATGGAGTCCCCACTGGCTCGCCAGAATTCCACAATCCTTGTTGCTGTCGCTGTAGCCGATCATCACCTGCTGGACCGGCAGGCGTCCTTCGCGGTGGATGAGGGAGGCCTTAGCAACAGGTTCGGCCAGAAACTCCCTGATCAGTGAGGGGCTGCGCTCCAGATCGTCGAGAGTTTCAAAGAGCGGAACAATAGGCAGTGGAGAGGAGAGGATACCGTCTTTCCAGCCGGTCAGTCCGGCCTCGCGTGCCAGAATGGGAATGACCAGCAGATCGGAAAGCTGGCGGGTCATGCTGACGATGAGGGCTCCGACTCCTTCGCGTCCGTGTTCGCAGATATGTTCGCGCAGGGTATCGTAGCAGCTCAGAACCGCATCAGCCTCGGCCCCGAGTCCCAGATAATGATTCGCTCCTAGAAAGGGTCGTGGTGAGCGAAGTTCCTCATGGAGGAAAGAAAGACGCTTTTCTTCACTCCATGTGGGGAAGTTCTCCCCGTCGGGAATGTTGGCCGCCTTCAGAAGCTGAGCCATCGCAAGATCGTGTGTGTTGCTATTTTGCCTGATATCGAGCTCGGCGAGATGAAAGCCAAAGACGTCTAGGATACGCAGTACCGGCCAGACTGTTTCGCGGATGAGACGCTGGCCTCCGACTTCCGCGAGACTTTCCCGCAGGATGGTGAGGTCGGCGGCTACCTCTTCCGGGCGACGATAGCGTGCTCCGGACTCGGCGATCCAGGCACGGTCTGCGGCACCGATTTGCAGGGGGAGACGTCCCTGGATGAGCAGTACCAACTGGCGCCATGGCTCACCAGGATAGCGTGCTGTGATCTGTTCGCCCAACGGACCAAGCTCCCTACGTAGCACCGCGACCCTATCGAGCAATTGCTGAGAGGCCTTTTGGAAGTGACTGGAGAGAGGGAGAGCCTCTGCGAGGGTATCGAGTTGGCGGTGCAGGACGATCAGGGCATTAAGACGTAACTCCTTCAGTGTTTCCTGCGTTACTTTAGCAGTGACAAAGGGGTGACCATCCCGGTCGCCTCCGACCCATGTCCCAAAACTGAGATGGGGACGACTCTCTGGAGGTCCCATCAGTTCCAGTGGAAATCCTAGCTCATTCCATGCCCAGCGCAGACGCATATCGAGACGCGTGACCACTCCGGGAAGAATATCCCGGAGATAAAACATGACGGCACGCCGCTCGTCTGCCACATCAGGCTGATCCAGGAAGATCTCTCCGCTACGCCAAAGTCGCTCTAGGCAGATCTTGATCTTGCGCCTTATCTCCAGACGCTCGCTGGGAGTGAGGTCGACGCGGTCGAGTTCGGCAAGAAGCTGATGGATGAGACGATGCTGGTCGAGAACCGCTCCGCGTTTTGCTTCCGTTGGGTGAGCTGTGAAGACCGCTTCCACGCGGACGCCTGGCAGATAGGCAGCAATCTCCTCAGGGGTCCATCCCTTCTGCTGAAGGCGTGAGAGCTGATCGCCCCACAGACCACGGCCGGAGACAAGTCCCTCGTGGATTTCGCGCTGGCGGCGTGTCCGTTCCGCAGCATTTGCCTCGACGATATTGAGAAGCTGGAAGGCAATCGAGTAAGCTTGCTCGAGCCCCCTCGAGCCACCTGATCCATTTTCCTCACCGTTGAGCCAGGGCAGGCGCTTTCTAGTCTCTTCCTCTCCGAGTTCCTCAAGCACCTCGTTGAGGCAGGTCATCAGTTCACGCAGATCATGGTCGATCTTGGCAAATCCGTCGGAGAGATAGTTGGTTTCCATGGAAAGTTCGGTGCGAATCATTGCCTCTATGGTTAAAAAATCCAACCACACAGAATAAAAAGAGCAAAAACTTTACCAAGAGCGGAAGGCGGGGGGGAGTGGAGG